>JAZNVK010000058.1:0-8609 GCA_045592805.1 Faecousia sp. | reverse complement strand
GGTCGGCAGCCCCGTCCTCACCTCCAGCATTGTGAAGAGGTTTGATATCGAGTATTTCACGCAGAGATTGCGTGGTTTTCGGTTGCGGGTGCTGCGGGCATCCGCATTTTTTGTTTGTGTTATGGAGGTGCTTTACCATCGCAAAATTAGATCATCAGCTCAATGAAGAAATCCGTGATAAGGAAGTCCGTCTGATCGGCGCCGATGGCGTGATGATCGGTATCGTCTCCTCTGCCGAGGCACTCCGCATGGCAGAAGAGCAGGGCCTGGATCTGGCAAAGTTCTCTCCCAATGCCGTTCCTCCCGTCTGCAAGATCCTGGACTACGGCAAGTTCCGTTTTGACCAGCTGAAGAAGGAAAAGGAAGCCAAGAAGAATCAGCGTGTGGTGGAGATCAAGGAGATCCGTATGTCCCCCGGCATCGATACCAATGACCTCAATACCAAGATGCGCAGCGCGGTGAAATTCCTGAAGGAAGGCAACCGTGTTAAGGTTACTGTGCGCTTCCGTGGCCGTGAAATGGCCCACACCGAGATCGGCGAAGTGCTTTTGATCAATTTCAGCGAAGGCTGTGCCGAAGTGGCCAACATGGATAAGAAGCCCAAGCTGGAAGGCAGACATATGTCCATCTTCCTGTCGCCTAAGTCCGCAAAATAATTACAAAGGAGAACTATCATGCCCAAACTGAAGACCCATAGCGGTGCAAAGAAGAGATTCAATCTCACCAAGACCGGTAAAGTCAAGAGAGCCCATGCTTTCAAGAGCCATATCCTCACCAAGAAGGACACCAAGCGCGGCCGTCGCGTGAGAAGCACGACTTATGCTGATGTCACCAACGTGGATGCCATCAAGAAGATGATCCCGTACAAGTAATCGGATAGGAGGATATAAGAAATGGCAAGAATTAAAGGCGCAATGATGACGCGCAAGAGAAGAAATAAGGTTCTGAGACTGGCTAAGTCCTACTGGGGCGCCAAGTCCACCCACTTTAAGATGGCGAAGCAGGCCGTTAAGAAGTCTGCTGTTTATGCATACGTTGGCCGTAAGCACAAGAAGCGCGACTTCCGCCGCCTGTGGGTCGCCCGTATCTCCGCCGCTGTGAAGCCCTACGAGATGAACTACTCCCGCTTCATGAACGGTCTGAAGAAGGCCAATATCGACCTGAACCGCAAGGCTCTGTCCGAGATGGCCATTGCCGACCCCACTGCATTCGCAGCTCTGGTCGACACCGCCAAGAAGGCTCTGTAATTATCAGCTTTGAGCAATGGACCGCTCCCACCCCGGGAGCGGTTTTTGCGTCTAAAAAGCCCGAACCCAGCACCAATCAACGCCGCAGGGGCGCAGAAGATGAATTGCCTCCGGCATGAATTGGGGGCATTCGCCCCATGAATTGCCTCCGGCATGAATTGCCCTGACGGGCATGAATTGCAGCTTGCGCTGCATGAATTGCGCTGCGGCGCATTGGATGGCAATTCAATTCATGGAGCGCAGCGAGAAATCATGCTGCAAAGCAGCAATTCATGACCCAAAGGGTCAAATCATCAAAGCCTCACCAATCACCACCGCACCACCGACCAACCCTGTAGGGGCGCACTGTGTGCGCCCGCAGCACTACCGTCAAATAGATGTTTATCGAACTGTTGCAGTTCCGTACGACACCGTAGGGGCGCACCCACGTGTGCGCCCGCTGCACCGCCGTCTAATAGATGTTTATCGAACTGTTTACTTCCGTCTAAATCTACCTTTTCAATAGAAGTACAGGCTACCGAAAAGCCATGTCATTGCGAGGAGGGCGTAAGCCCGACGTGGCAATCCGTTCCAAAAATGTTTCGATTATATTGGAATTTAGTGTAAAAACGGTAGTTTTTAAGGATGCGGATTGCCACGGCCACAAGTGACCTCGCAATGACATTGCGTATTTGATACCTGATTCTTAGCCTGAAAATCCTCCTAATACGGGAGCCTTTGGTTGCGCCAAACTGTTCGGCAAATTTCTGTTTGACTTCCCGTGTGTGGGACGTCTTTTCTAATGATTATTTGCAATGATTATTCGTTAAGTTCCTTTTTGCTAAATATGCGCGGTTTACATAATTATATTATGGTAAATTTGCGGAGCAGCTGTCGATGCATTGCCTGTCGGCGATGCCACGGGCGACCACGTGGGTTCCTCCCTACGGAGTTGATTGCCGGTGCGGTGGGCTTCGGCGCGCCTGGTAGTCGCGCCCTACGGTGCTGATTGGGAATGTGTCAAACTGTTCGGCAAATTTCTGTTTGACGGATGAAATATTCCAAATCTGTGCCGGAGGCACACCTTCATCATGCACCATTCGCTGCCACTTTGGTACGTATCCCTCAGCCGTTGGCTACAATATACCCCAGAAGCTTCCATGCTTCTTTGTGTTGCATTTTTCGACTTTTTGTGCTATGCTGATGAAAAGAAATTGACAGGAGGTGACTTTGTGCGCCGCTTTTTTACCATAGTTCTAATTATGATCTGTACCTTGCTTCTGGTGCTGCCTGTTCAGGCGGCGGATGGCAGCACCGTTGACAGCCTTACCGCCCAGGTGCTGGTGGCTGAGGACGGTACTTGCTCTGTCACCCTCACGGCGCAGGTCAGCTTCGTGGGCGCGCCTACGTCCTTCCTGATGCCGCTGCATGAGGACGCGGATGATGTCACCGCCACCGGCGGTCAGTATAAAGTCCGCAGCTATAACGGTGTCCGCTGTGCGGTGTATTCCAATGCATCGGGCTTTGTGGGGACGCAGACCTTCGTTTGTACATACAATCTGCCCTGTGCGGTGGACGAGGACGGATCGACCCAGACTTTCCGCCTGGATCTGCTGCAGCGTGGCTTTGACTACAGTATTTCCAATTATAAGCTGGAAATCCAGTTTCCTGCCCGGGTGACCCAGCAGCCTGCCCTGGAGAGCGCCTATTACGGCGATGTGGTGGATAATTTCCTCTCCATTCGGGTGCAGGAGCAGAACCTGACCCTGACTTCTGTGGCGCCCCTGAAGGATCGGGAGACCATCTCCATGGAGCTGGAGTTCCCCGACAGCAGCTTTGATCTGCACTATCTCCCCGGCGGCATTACTTCCTTCAACCAGCTGGCCTTTTACCTGCTGTTCCTGGTTGCCATTGTCTATTGGGCGATCCGTATTCGGGGCAAGCTCCTGCTGCCCAAGCTGCAGGTGACCGCCGATGTGGAGGCCACCGCCGGTGAATGTGATTGCCGCCTCTACGGCAAGCAGCCGGATATCGCCGCTATTCTGGCCCATTGGGGCAATTTGGGCTATGTTGGCATTTTCCGCAATGAACGGGGCAGGATCATTCTCCGTAAGCAGATGGAGATGGGCAATGAGCGCAAGGCCTCGGAGCTGAAGCTCTTCCGTGCCATTTTCCGCGGCGGCAACACCTGCGATCTCCAGTCCCTCCATTTCCGCACCGCCTGCAAACCGGCTGCCGCCTCCATCCGCAGCAGCTGGGTGCGCCGCCTTTTTGACCGAAAGGCAGGCAGCCCTGCCATTCTGCGGGGCATTTGCCTGTTGGCGGCTTTTTTTACCTGCCTGATGTGCTTCGACCTCTGGCTTCCTGCGGGAGGCTGGCGCTGGGTTTTCCTGCCCCTGCTGAGTATTCTCAGCACCCTTCTCTGCGCGGGCGTTCAGTATTGTTTCGGCTATCTGCTCCATCGCCGCCGTATTTTCTATCTTCTGGGCGGCGTGGCGCTGTCTGTCCTGCTCTGGCTCTTTGGCCGCAGCGCCGATTGCGGCGGTACCATGATCCTGAATCTGCTGCTGCAGTTCCTCTGTGCGCTGAGTCTGCTCTTCGGTGGCAAGCGCTCTCTGGAGGGTGAGGTGCAGGTGTCCCAGCTGCTGGGTCTGCGCCGCCGCCTCCGCAAGGGGGACAAGGAGGAGAATGCCCGACTCTTGACCGTGGACGGCCAGCATTTCTACCGTATGCTGCCCTTTGCCGAGACCCTGGGCGTGGGTCGTGCCTACTGCAAGGGCTTTGACAGCCGCAGGCTGGAGCCCTGTCCCTGGCTGGGCGATGCCGGATATCAGCCGGAAACCGTGAAAGAATTCTACGCGTTGTATAAGGAGATCGCCACTGTGATCCGTGGCGAGGAGCTCCCAGACCTGACCCGATTGTTCCGAAAGAAAACCGGAACCCCTGTAGGGAGGAAATAATGGAAGAATATCAATTTTACGCCCTCTTATCCCGTATGCGCTATATTACCCGCTGGGGCTTGATGCGCAATACCTTCTCCGAGAATATCCAGGAGCACAGCCACATGGTGGCAGTTCTGGCCCATGCCCTGGCGCTGATCCGTCGGGATATTCTGGGTCTGCCTGCAGATCCGGAGCGCTGCGCCACCGCAGCCCTGTTCCACGATGCCTCCGAGATCCTTACCGGCGACCTGCCTACGCCGATTAAATACTATAACCCCCAGATCAAGGCGGCCTATAAGCAGGTGGAGCAGGTCAGCGGCGACAAGCTGCTGGAAATGCTGCCCGAAGCCCTGCGCCCCAGCTATGCGCCTCTGATCCACGAGTCCGACGAAACGGTGAACCCCATTGTGAAGGCTGCCGACAAGCTCTCTGCCCATATTAAGTGCATCGAGGAGCTGAAGGGCGGCAATCTGGAGTTTGAGTCCGCCGCCAAGCAGACCCGTCAGGCGCTGGAAGAGATGCATCTGCCGGAGCTGGACTGGTTCATGGAAAACTGCCTCAGCCCCTTTGGCAAGAATTTGGATCAGCTGTAAATGGAAAAACGTGCCTGGTGCAAGCTGCACCAGGCACGTTTTTTACTCAATGACCAGCTGCCGTGTGACGGGCTTTACCTCCTCCAGCTTGGGGAGGGTCAGGGTCAGAACGCCATTTTCGAATTTGGCGCTGATCTTGTCGGTGTCGATGTCCTTCAGGCGGAAGCTGCGGCAGTAGCTGTTGAAGCGGCGTTCTCTGCGGACATAGCGCTCCTCTTCGACCTCGTCCTTGTGCTGGGCGCGGACGGTCAGCAGGTTCTCCTGCAGCTCCAGGCTGATCTCTTCCTTGGAAAAACCGGGAAGATCCGTCTGCAGCAGGAAGTAATCGCCCTTGTCAGCGATGTCGGTGGGATAGGCTGTCAAACCGTTTTCGCTGAAGAAGCCACCCAAAGGACGGCCAAAGAAAACACGTTCCATCTCACGGAAGGGGTCGGGATAAGTTCTTGTCAATGCGTACATCATTCATACCTCCAATTCTTATGGCTGACCGATGTGAAAGCAGGCGGAGGTCAGCGTCCGCGCTGCCTGTTTTGTTTACGGTCTTATTATAGCCCGTGGGAAGCAGGAATGTGTTACGAATTTGTGAATTTTTAGCACTCTCAAGCAGAGAGTGCTAAAATGTAAGTATTTTCAGAGAGATCAATCCAGGAGCAGGGCAGCCAGCTCCTGCCAATCATAGCCCTCGTACTCGAAATGATGGCAGCCCTCCGGCGCATTTTTGGGATGCAGATCGGGATCGGCCTCCCGCTGATCGGGGGGAGTCAGATTGGTGTGCATATATAAGGTGTCCAGACCGGCGGCTTTGGCACCGGCGATGTCGGTGTGCAGGTCGTTGCCGATCATCAGGCAGGTTTTCGGGTTTAGCTTTTGCTCCTCCAGCAGGGCGCGGAAGAAGCGCACATCCGGCTTGCGGCAGCCGTAGTCCGAGGAGATGTAGATCCCATCCAGCTGCGCACCCAACCCCAGATGGCGCAGCTCATAGGCGGTGAAGATCCGCTGTGCATTGCTCAGCAGCCACAGGCGGTAGCCCTTTTTCCGCAGCGCTCCCAGCGATTCTAAGACATTGGGATACAGACGGATGTATTCTATGGAGGTAATGCGGAAAAGCTGTGCGGCGTTGATGCCCAGCCGGTCGGCATGTTCCGTGATGCCCTTTTGGCAGAACAGCTCCGCCATCACCTGCTCAAAGGGAATGTCCGGGAAGCACTCATAGCTCTGGCCTGCCTTGGATTCACGGGCGGCCATGGCCTGTGCAAAAGCCTTCCTTAGCTCATCACCGCTGTAGGCAGCGCCGTAAAAGCCAAAATAGAGGGCAGTTTTCTCCCAGACCGGATCATTTTCCTCGGTGTGGATATCCACCAGCGTGCCGTAAAGGTCAAAAATCAGATCTGTATACTTCATAGGCTGTAGCGATACTTGCAGATGGGCTGTTCCTCACCCTGGTAAGAGCCCATACCCTCAAATTCCTTCACGAAGCCGCTGCGCTCCAGCACCTTTACAGAGCCCACATTGGCGCTGCGGCAGATGCCAAGAATGTCCCGAATGCCCAGTCTGGGCAGGATCACCGGCAGGAAGGCACGGACAGCCTCCGTGGCATAGCCCTTTTTGGTGTAGTTCCTGCCGATGTGGTAGCCGATCTCCCAATTGCCGTCCTCCAGAGGCACGGCCTGCACGTAGCCGATATAGGTCTCGTCCTTCAGCAGCACGGGATAGACCATAGGGCCTTCCCCGGAGCTGTAGCAGCTCATAAGGAAGTCGATGGTATCTGCGGCCTCCTCTACGGTCTCAAAGACCTCATCGGGGACAAAGCGGCGGGTGTCCTCGTCCAGGGAGTTCAGATGCACCGCCTCGGCCATTTCCGGCTGAAATTCGGTGATGATCAGGCGTTGGGTTTCAATGTTCACGGCAAAAGCCTCCTGTTATTTTTTCTCTATTATAGCACGAGCCGGGAGAAAGTGCCAGAGTGAGTTTCACAAATAAATGTTGAATCGGAAACAACCGCTGTTTGAGAGAAAAAGTTTTTTATTGACAGAGAGAAATCGATGGTATATTGTAAATGGAGAAAAGAGGTGTTACCTATGATTGAAGTAAAACACATCCGCAAGGAATTTGTCACGCCCAAGAAGTACCCCGGCCTGAAGGGCGCCATTAAGGGCCTGTTCCGTCGGGAAAAGGTTCGAAAAGTGGCGGTGGACGACATCTCCTTTACCATTGACGACGGTGAGATCGTGGGCTATATCGGCAGCAACGGCGCAGGAAAATCCACCACCATCAAGATGATGACCGGCATTCTCCGTCCCACCTCGGGCGAGATCCTGGTCAATGGTATTGACCCCTCCAGGCACCGTAAGGAAAATGCCGCCAACATCGGCGTGGTTTTCGGCCAGAGAACCCAGCTGTGGTGGGATCTGCCCCTCAGCGAGTCTTTTACCATTCTCAAGGAGATCTATGATGTCTCCCGGGAGGACTACGACAGCCGCATGGCCTTTATCAATGAGGTGCTGGAGCTGCAGGAGTTCTTTGACAGCCCCGTGCGCACCCTCTCCTTAGGTCAGCGTATGCGTGCGGATCTGGGGGCGGCGCTGCTGCACAATCCCAAGGTGCTGTACCTGGACGAGCCCACCATCGGTCTGGACATCGTGGTCAAGGACAATATCCGCAAGGCCATCCGCCGCATCAATCGGGAGCACAATACCACCGTCATCCTCACCACCCACGACATCGGGGATATTGAGGAGCTGTGCAGCCGCATTATTATCATTGACGAGGGACGCAAGATCTACGACGGCACAGCGGAGCATCTGCGGGATACCTACGGCAGCCACCGCATGATCCGTGCGGAGGTCAGCAGACCTCTGTCAGGGGAACTGTGGCAGACCCTGGAGGTAGCGCCGGAGGATTGCACCGCCGACTATGACCCCAAGCGCAAGCTGGTGGAGATCCGTTTTGATAAGAACAAGCTCCACGTGCCCCAGATCCTCCATGGCCTGATGCAGCTGACAGAGGTCAGCGATGTCCATATCGTCGAGACGGAGCTGGGTGAGATCGTCAAGCAGATCTATACCCACGGTCTTTCCGACGGGAGGGCGTAAAATGAAGCGGTTTCGGATCTATCTCCCCTTCGCCGTCAACGAGATCAAGCGGCAGATGAGCTATAAGGGGGCATTTTATCTCTTTATTCTCATCAGCACCTTCGGCAGCTTTGTGTCCTATTTCCTCTGGAGCGCCATTTACGGCAGCAGCTCCCAGGGGGTTCTGGGCGGCCTCAGCCGCAACGAGATGACGGTGTATATCTTCATGGTCTATGTGACAAGCTCCATTGTCAATATCTCCATCTCCGATTGGGTCAGTGAGGACGTGGTCAAGGGCACCGTGGCCATGCAGCTCATCAAGCCCATGGACTACCGTCTGAGCCTGATCTCCAGAGCTACCGGGGTCATGGCCTACCAGTTTGTGCTGCCCTCGGTGTTCATCTGGATCGGTCTGGAGGTTTATAAGTACTTTGTTCTGGGGCTGGGCTTTACGACCCTGGCCAATATCGGGCTGTATCTGCTCAGCAGTGTCATGAGCTTTCTGATTTTTGTGCTGTTTGATTTCTGCGTGGGCATGATCGCCTTCTTTACCAACTATATTTTTGGTCTCCTGATGGTAAAGGAGGCGCTGCTCAGCTTCCTCACCGGTCAGCTGATCCCCCTGTCCTTCTTCCCGGCGGCGGTGCAGCGGATCTTTGATTTTCTGCCCTTTTCCTCCATGATCTACACCCCTGTCATGATCTATTTGGGGAAATATCAGGGTGGGGAGCTGGCCTGGGTGCTGCTGCGGCAGCTGATTTGGGTGCTGCTGCTCTA
>JAZNVK010000057.1:0-6042 GCA_045592805.1 Faecousia sp. | reverse complement strand
GTTCTCGGCATTGGCCACTCTGATATACGCGGATTGGGTACCGCAGGTCAATGGTCCGCCGGGAGTGTTACCGTCTAAAAGCGTGGATCACAGAAAAGTGCCAACATAGTTAGTTCGTAAATCACTCGAACCTTGAAGAGTTAGGACTCCTTCAAGATACCTTCCGGTAAAATACTTTGGCTGCTGCGCAGCCCTTGTTTTCTAAACATAACAGGGGGACGGGAATGTCAAGGCCGTAGCCGCGAAGCGGTGCGTCAGCAGCCTTGACATTGCCGGCACACTGTTATACTTCTGTGGCTGTTTTAGGCAATACGATTTGTCATCATGCCCCAGATAAAACAGGACAGTTCACGGGCAACAGCAGTTTTTGCAACATTGGTACGTTTGCTCTTGGACAGAACCATTTTGTAGTATTTCCGGCGGAGCCGCTCATTTGCCCTGTCTGCATAGGCGATGACTTCCGGAGTGTTACCTGCCTGCCGTTTCTTTAACGCAGCGGATTTGTAACCTACCTGTCCTCTGGTGTAGCTCTGTGCTGCTTCCACGAGAAGTCTTCTGACATGGGTATTGCCTGCTTTTGTAATTCCGAGCCGATTCACCGACTCGCTGCTGGAATCCTCACCTGGAACCAAGCCAATGTAGGATGCAAACTGATTTGCGGAAGCAAAGCGCTGAAAATCGCCCACTTCGACCATGGTTGCCAAAGCGGTATGAGTTTTGATACCAAGGAAGCAGGACAGCTTCTTCACGCCCTCACGGTAAGATTCCATTGCTGCCAGTTCCTCAATACGCTGATCCAGTCGTTCCAGTTTGTCAGACAGAGTTTGGAATGTCAACAAATACTCAGACAGGATCTCGGCATAGAGTCCTTCCGGTTTCAGTGACCTGAGCCATGTGATATGGGCGGCCGTCCAGTGATTCTTGGTTGCGGTATAGCTGTAACCATGGCGAAGACAGAATGCCAGAATCTGCTGCTTCACTTTTTTCAGTGCCAGTTTGTGGTCGTCGCGCATCCTGAGGAACTCTTTTACTTCTTCGTCCTGCGTGGTCGGAACATGGACAGGGCTGAAGTTATTGGATGCCAGACACCGGGCAATAAGCGCAGCATCCCGCTTATCCGTCTTGATCTTTTTCTTGCCCGCGGGCTTCATCATGGTGGTAGGCGCAAGGATAACGCAGTTCACACCGTGCTGGGTCAGCTGATGATACAAAGTAAATCCGAGGCAGCCTGCCTCATAACCGCATACAAAGTCAACTTCCTTTCGGAGTGCTTTCCGTACAAAAGTCAGATATTTGAGAATCTGGATATAATCCGGTTCCAGTTTCTGCGTATAGAAAATTTTATCCTGCATCATATCGTAGCAGCAAAGTGTAAAATTTTCTTTATGGACATCCATTCCGACGAAAAGTGTGTTATAATACATATAATGACCTCCATTTGTATGCGGTAATCCCTGTTTCTATTTGCTGGCACTTATAGTATACAGGTAAATCCACGTTTCTACAAATGCGAGGTCATTACATATTGTCTAAGAACTGAGGTGTGCCTCCGGCACGGATTTGGAATATATCTCCCGTCAAACAGAAATTTGCCGAACAGTTTGCAGCAGCCAAAGCCTTCTCCTTGAGGAGAAGGTGGCAGCCCGAAGGGCTGACGGATGAGGTGGTGTGCGATAGCACGGATTCGCCGCAACCCTTGATATATCAGCGTTTTTGCCTACTGCACACCTCATCAGTCGCCTACGGCGACAGCTTCTCCTCAAGGAGAAGCCTTTGGTGCAACGCAGCTTTAAGAATGCAGCAAACAGACCGATAAACATCTATTTGACGGTAATGCCAACAGCAACCCCCTGTGTCCCCCTTCAAAGGGGGAAGTCGTTGATTGATGGTGCAGAGGAAACAGACCGATAAACATCGATTTGACGGTAGTGCCATGAGGGGCATGGATCGTCTCTACTTCTATTCTGTCACAAAAAAGGAGAGAACTTCAGTCCTCTCCTTGAATGTATTTTTCCTCTGCTTTTGCCTGAGCGGTACGTAAAATCTCCTCTGCCAAGCAATAATTTGTTATTCATTCGTTCCGGGGAATCGGTTTTTTATTCCCGAAAATCAAACAGTTGTTTCGGTGAAATCTCCAATACCTCACATAGCTTGAACAGCACATCAAAGGAAACACCTACATTTCCCAACTCAATTGCGCTAATATGGCTTCGGTCTATATCAACCAACTCAGCCAGCTGTAATTGGGTCAGCTTTTTACGCTTACGATAGTATACTACATTCAAACCAAATTTTTCATAGTTTGCTTTATATTCCTGTCTCATATATGATCCCTCCGTAAGTTCAATTATAGCGGTGTTTGAACAATTCATAAACCTTGTAAAAATAGCGTAATGCTATTGACACAAGTCATTTTAACAATTATAATAGAATTATCGGACAGAAAGGAGCGTACTATGACAGACACAATCAGATCATTATTCAACGGGAATCTTTCGCCCATACAGTATTTTGGAACACAGAACAGAGAGCTGATGGATTTGCAGCGGCTGTTGAGCTGCAACAGCGAACGAATAACGCAGCTTCTGAGTGAAGAGGGACAAAAAGTCCTGTCCAATTATGAGGATTGCTACCATGAGTACTGCGCAGTCTCGATTGAGCAAGCCTTCTGTGATGGCTTTTGTCTTGCGGTGCGGATTATGACAGAGGCAATGTCCGCGGAGCTGTAAGCAATATTTGCATATTTCCCCCCATTTCTGCCATACTAAGCCCCGAGGTGAGGCTATGGAACGCCGGGCGGACGGGACTTATGTGGGGGAGATCTCCCACGAGAATATTCTGGCCATTTTTGGCGCTGCCGGGGATTTTAACCGGCGGGAGCTGCTGGTGGGGGGACATACATTATATATATATGCCATTGACGGCCTGACCTCCGGCGGTTTTATTTCCGAGTACGTGGTCAAGCCCTTGATGCAGGATGCCCATGCAACTACCATGGATGAATTGTACCACAACGCCCTCCGCTCCACGGTCTATAATTCCGTGGCGGGGGATTGTAAGGATCTGAATACGGTGGCATCCCGTCTGGTCAACGGCTTCTGCGTGGTGCTTTTCGGCCATCGGGCCCTGGCCTTTGAGACGAAGACCGGTGAAAAACGCTCCCCCTCCGCTCCGGAGGTGGAGAACACCGTCAAGGGGCCTAAGGATGCCTTTACGGAGACGGTGCGCACCAATACCAGCCTTCTGCGGCGGCATCTGCGCTCTCCGGCGCTGGGACTTTACGAAACGCAGATCGGTCGGGAGAGTTTGACCAATGTGAGCCTTGCCTATCTGGAGGGCATTACCGATCCGGTGCTGGTGGAACGGATGAAGCAGCGGCTGGGAGAGATCGATATCGACGGCCTCATCTCCCCCTCGGCGGTGGAGGAATATATCTCCGGCTCCCGACCAACGGCCTTTCCCCTTTTGCAGTTTACGGAGCGGACAGACCGTTTTGCCCAGGGCTTGTTGGAGGGACGGGTGGGTCTGTTAGTGGATGGCCTGCCCCTGGGCTATCTGCTGCCGGTGGATCTGGGCTATTTAATGAGCTCTCCGGAGGATCGGGGCACGGACTATCTCTCGGCTTCCTTTTTGCGGATTCTGCGCTATGCCGCTCTTCTCATCGGCCTGCTGCTGCCGGGGTTTTATGTGGCAATGGCGGCTTTTCACCCCCAGATGCTGCCCACGCCCCTGCTGCTGTCGGTGATCGAGAGCAAGCAGTCTGTGCCTTTTCCCACGATTTTTGAGGTTTTGGGCCTGCTTTTGGCCTTTGAATTGCTGCAGGAGGCCAGCGTGGCGCTGCCCAGCTCTATTGGCCAGAGCCTGTCCATTATCGGCGGTCTGGTGGTGGGCTCGGCGGCGGTGGAGGCGAAATTGATCTCCCCCATTGCCCTCATTGTGGTGGCAGCGGCTGGGATCTGTGGCTTTGCACTGCCGGGACGGGGTTTTGCCGATGCCCTGCGGCTGTGGCGGCTGATTTTGGCGGTGCTGTCCAGCCTGGGCGGCCTTTTCGGTTTGGCGGTGGGCGGCCTGTGTCTGCTGATCCACCTGGCGGGTCTGGAGTCTTTGGGGGTGGCTTATTTAGCGCCCTTTTCCAATGTCAGCGGCAAAGGGGCGCTTCTGCGCCATCGGCTAAAAGACGAGGAGTAGAAAAATTAACGGAAATTAAATGAATAGGGGACGTAGGGGCGCACCTGTGTGTGCGCCCGAAAAACGCATTGCCTGCAACGGGCGCACACACGGGTGCGCCCCTACGTTGTCTATCGTGGTAAATATCCGTTTTCAGGAGGAAAAATAATGAAGTGGTCGATCTTCTTGGCGGTGGTACTGTGCTTTATTTTCGGCCTGCCCTTCCAGGATCTGGATACGCAGAAGCTGCTTCCGGTGCAGACGATCCAAATCCTTCGTTCAGAAAAGGGCATCCGCATTATCAGCGATGCGGGCGAGGGCGAAGGAGCCTCCTGGGAGGAAGCGGTGGAGGATCTGAAAAAATCCGCCCCGGGTCATGTGTTTTTTGACACGGCGGAACAGGTGATCTTCTGCGATTTCGGCCTCAGTGAAGAGGTGCTGAAAGGCGGTCAGCTGCGTCCGGCGGCACGGGTCTGGTTTGGCAGGACAGCGGTCGAAGCAGAAGAACTGGAGCAACTGGGGCAATGGCTTTCCGCTCATCCAAGCGATCTGACCCTGGCAGATCTCCAGGCAAAAGCGGCAAAAAAGTGAAATATATTATAATAATGTATCGGAGGGGATTTTGACCGTGTCACAGGCTTCATCCAGACAGCTGGGCGCTCTGGGCTTCTGCGCCTTTTCCGTGCCTGCGGTGCTGATGCTGCCACGGGCAGGATGGCTTTGGGCGACCCTGGCCGCCGGGGCAGTGGCGGCGCTGCTCCTTTGGGCGCTGCGCCTGCAGGGGAAAAAATCCCTGCCCCTTGCCCAAACCGCTGCCCAATGGAAGATCGGCAAAGTGCTGCTGTTTTTGGCACTGCTGTGGAACTTACTGCTTCTGGGTGCAGCGGCAAAGGCACTCTCCGGAACATTTCCGGACGGGAAAAATACGCCCCTGGTAGGGCTGCTGCTGCTTCTGTTGGCGGCCTATGCCGCAAAGCACAGAAGGGGTGCAAGAGTGGCTGCAATTCTCTTTTTCTTTCTGCTGGGGCTTTACGGGCTTCTCTTTGGCTTTTCTCTGACAGAGCTGCGGACGGCATATCTTGCGCCGGTACGGCAGGTGGCATCGGCACAGCTCAGCGCAGCGTTGGCACCTCTGTGCCTGCTGTATTTGAGCCGGGGCAGAGGAAAAGGCACAGCGCTCTGGTGCGTGATCGGCGTGGCGCTGGCTTTTGTAGCGGCCTTTATGACCGCCGGGATCCTGTCTCCCACGGTGGTACAGCAGCGGGAATTTGCTCTCTATGAGGCGGCGAAAAGCGTCAGCATCTTCGGAGTCATCGGGCGGCTGGAGCCTCTGGTCTCAGCGGCGCTCAGCCTGGGCGGTTTTTGTCTGCTGTATTTGATCTGTGCGGCCAACGGACAGATCCTGCAGGCCGTATTTCCGGAAAAAAAGACAGTTAATTTTTTAATAAATTTTTTTGCGGGAGCCGCCGGAATATGGCTCTGTGGCTATATTTCAGCGCCCTGGATCGCTCTTGGAACCGCCATATTTTGGGGTCTGTTTCCCATCGGAACACTACTTGTGGGGACTCGAAAAAAAGTTTACATTTTTTGAAAAAAGTGCTTGACAAATAGGGATTTCGGTGATAGAATAGCCAAGCGTTCGCGAGACATGGGAACGCAAACAACGAAAGATGGCGCGGTTCGGAGCCCTGCGATGATGACCGGTCAGCTTTTTATATAGGCTGCGAAAGCAGCGGTGTACCTTGTAAATTAAACAACGAGAAACATGAACAAACACCTTGGACAATTTGATTATAAATTAAGTTGTTCTTGAGATGTCGAAATGAGACATTGTGCAAGAATAGCCAACGAGAAATTCTTGAGTAAGCTAAGAGC
>JAZNVK010000056.1:0-12435 GCA_045592805.1 Faecousia sp. | reverse complement strand
GTATGCGCCTTCCATGGTGTAATTGGAGACGGCCGCAGCGAGATCCGTATACTTGATACGGTAGTTCATCTTCAGGTCGGAGTCGAAGCTGACGGTATGACCGATCTTGATGGTAACCTCGGTGGGCTCTGTGGTTTCGGTCAGACCGCAGGAGCAAGAGCCATCAACAAAGGTATGGCCAACATACTCGCCGCAATCAACGCAGTTACCGTCGGTGTCGTGCGTAGCATGGTCGCAAGTGGATTCCAGTTCACCCTGTACCAGAACCATTGCGGAGATGCCGGTGACAGAGACGGAACCGCTGACTTCACGGATGCAAGTATTGCCGGAGGTAGTACCTTCAACGCAGACCTTCCAGGTGCCTGCAGGCAGTTTAACGGTCTTGCTGCTGCTATTTCCATTGTAGATCACAACGATCGCATCAGCAGGCTCGCCGTTTACGCCGCCGTTGATCTTCATGGCAACCACGTTACCGCTTGCAGTAAGTGTGGAAACATTGGTGGTGATCTCTGCAGCGGTGCTGAAGCGCAGAGCGGGGTGCGCCTTGCGGAATTCAATCAGACCCTTGTAATAAGCGGAGTTGGTAGCATAGGTGCTGTTGTCCAGGTCGGACCATTCCAGATGATTGACGAAGTCGGGGGCATTATAGCTGTTCTCGCAGCGGCCGCCGTCCTCTTCCAGCTTCTCGCGGAGGAAGTCCTCACCGGCATGGATGAAGGGAATGCCCTGAGAGGTCAGATAAACCGCAGCAGCCAGATTATTCATCTTGATAACAGTTCCGTCAATAGAGGAACGACCGGTGGAGAGGATGATCTTATCTACCAGAGTGTAGTTATCGTGACAGGAAGCATACTGCACGATCTGGGTAGGAGCGTTGCTCCAGGAGGGACGAGCCTTGAAGTTATCAACGATCTCCAGTTCTCTGCCCAGGCTGCCGGAAACGAAGCCGGTGGTGGAACCATTGGAGCCGCCCAACAGGTTACGGATGGTATCGGAGAAATACGCAAAGCCCGGAGTCTGGGTGGAATTTCCCTGAGTAGCCATGGAGTTACCCTCTTCCACAGCAGTACCCATGGTCCAGCCCTCGCCGTAGAAAATAACATCGGGGCGGACAGCGTGGACAGATTCCACGATCTCGTTGATGGTAGTCACATCGATCAGGCCAACCAGGTCAAAGCGGAAGCCGTCGATATGGTACTCCTCTGCCCAGTAAAGCACGGTGTCAACAATGTAGTCACGAACCATCTCACGCTCAGAGGCAGTGTCGTTGCCGCAGCCGGAGCCGTTGGAGTAGCTGCCGTCAGCATTCTGTCGGGAGAAATAACCGGGAACGATCTGGTTATAGCAGAAGGAACCGGCATCATAAACGTGATTGTAAACCACGTCCATAACAACGCTGATGCCATTATCATGGAGGCTCATAACCATCTGCTTGAACTCATTCACACGGACATTGCCGTCAAAAGCGTTGGTAGAATAGCTGCCTTCGGGGACATTGTAGTTCTTAGGATCATAGCCCCAGTTGAACTGAGCCTCATCGCTGGACTCATCAACAGTAGCGTAATCGTAGACAGGCAGGAGATGCAGATGGGTAATGCCGAGATACTTCAGGTGATCCAGACCGGTGGGAGTACCGTTGGCAGTGGTAGTGCCGCTCTCGGTAAAGGCAAGGTACTTGCCGCGGTTGGCTTCAGAAACGCCGGAGCTGTCATCAATAGAGAAGTCACGGACATGGAGTTCGTAAAGAACCGCATCGGTATAAGAGGTAATGGGATTGGGATTGCTGTCTTCGTTCCAGCCTTCGGGATCGGTGGAGTCCAGATCCACAACCATAGCGCGGTTGCCATTGACACCGGTGGTACGGGCATAGGGATCGCATGCCTCTACGGTTTCGCCATTTACGGTAACCTCGTAGGTGTAATAAACATTCTTGAGGTCAGCGCGAACAGTTACAATCCACTCGCCCTTGTTACCATTGTTGGTATTACTCATGGGGTAGGTGCCAATAACAGATGCGCCTTCCTCGGCATCACTGCCGGTAGCGTAAAGCTTTACATTGACATTTTCTGCCGTGGGCGCCCAAACTTTGAAAGTGGTGCTGTTGGTAGTATAGGTAGCGCCCAGGTCACCGCCGGTATAGGTAAACTCTTCTGCGAACTTATCGGAAGCATACACGCCAACAATTCCGATTGCATAATCGTAATCTGTAAACTTCACCTGTTCGTTAAAGCGGACAGAATAACGGTAGAGAGTGACCAGATCCATAGGCTGCGCAAGGGTAAAGGTATAGCTGTTACCCAAAGAAGTCATTCCATCGGCAATATTCACTTCGACAGCTTCGCCGGTAGCAGGATCGGTATACCAGAAGGAGAATGCGGTCTCGGGATCGCTGACAGACTTGGTAGTAGTAACGGTGACGGTGTTATTATCATAGTCGTAGTTCACCTGAGAAACCTTATTCCAGGTAACCAGATCCTCAGACTTGGTCTGATAGACAGAAAGAGAACCATCGGAATTCACCGTGACATACATATCAATGGTGCCGGAAACAACGTTGGACAGATCAACACTCTGGGTCGCAAGCTGAGAAACCCACTTGTTGGTGCCAACACTCTTGCGGATAATAAAGCTGACATAATTGGTAGAGCGACCCTCTACCTCGATGGTTGTGGAATGGTTGCTGTCAAAGTCAAACTGCTCTGCGAAGTTCAGAGACCATGCATGGACATTCCAGTTGTTGTAATTACCGTCAGCTCTGTTGTAGTGGATGTTCAGAGTGACCGTGTTATCGTCAAGAGAGGGATCGCTGATGAGGAAGGCGCTATTATCGTTAGATATCCAGTTATTGCAGGGGTCAGTGATCCACACATCATTTACAACAAACTTATACTCATAAATACCATAGTCCAGGTCTTCCAAAGTGACACTGAACACACCGTAGGAATTGGCGGTCATTTTATAGCCGGTCTCCCATTTATTCATGGAGCCGAAGAGCGTAACGGTATCAGAGGTGCTGCCCTTGTACTTAAAGGTGACCGTGCGATCCTTTACAATGGGGCTGATGGCAATTGCTTCCGGAGAAGCAACAATATCGGCATAATACTTGCCTTCGGTATCGGTGGTGGTGGGAACAACCCACTTTTCAGCGACACCGTTCACAAAGTCGGTAGCCTTCAGTGCAAGGTCAACCGTCTGGCCGCTACCGGAGAAAATGAAGTTCAAACCCTGGCCGGCAACTGCCTGATAGCTCATCTCTACGGAGTAGAAGCCGTTTTCATCCTGGCCGGCAAGAACACCGGGCCAGCCGCCGTTGGAGTAAGCGCCCCAGGTGTAGAGGTAAACGCTGCCCCAGTTATGCAGATTGGCAAAGTGCAGCTTGACAGTATAGTCAGCCAACTCCACAGTGCCGTCTTCCCAAGAGGCAGGTGCAGTAGTGGTCAGAGCGCCATCATACCAGTACTCACCGGACTTGATGATGGTAATATCTCCGGTCTGGCTGCTGCCGTCATTAAAGATAAAGCCAACACCGCTCTCGGCGCTGATATCAGAGACGGAAAGTGTATACCAGTTGGAATGGCCTTCGGTTTCGGTCAGTTCATTGCCGGGCCAGGCACCGTTATAAACCTCGTTAGTGGCATAGTTCCAGGCATAGCCGTTGACGGTGCTCCATGCGCCGGTATTGCGATAGTGAACGATAGCATAGGTTACAGGAACCACTTCCTCGCCGGTGGGGACGACAGAGGTGGTAATGGTGTAGGTGCTGGGATTGAAGTAGATGGTAACATCGCTGATCTCAGTAACAGACAGCACATAGTTGCCATCAGGATCGCCGCTGGAATAATCGCCCCAGCAGTTGCTCCAGGAACCGTCCGTAACCTTGAAGAGCAGATTGCAAACAGGGACGCTCTTATAGGTCTTTTCATAAATGCCGGTGGAGGCATTGAGCACCATGGCATTTGCGGTGTTGCCGACATCCCATGTGCTACCAAATACGATGCTGTTATTGCCTGCAATAATATAGGTTGTTTCGGTAACTACAGGATCTTCGGTTTCGCCACCGGAAGAAGAAGCGGAGAAATCACTCCAGGTTCCGCCGCCCTTATCCCAGGTGTTTTCTTTTACCGTATAGCAGTTATTGCTGCCGGAGGTAGGAATCACCAGATCAGAGGTCTGGTTCCACCTGGTATCCCAGGAGTTAACAGTGGTAGTGGGATCCATCCGGCAGAAAATTACATTGGCATAAGCACCGGTGGGAATGGTGACTTCATAGTAGCCGTCGGAATCGGTATCGGTCATACTGACCCAGAGGTTACCGGCGGTACCAAAAAAATAGGCGGCAAAACGGGCATTGTCCGCGCGCCAGTTTCCGTTGGGCTTCAGATAGAGCGTATCCCCCGCGGTTGCCGCATTGGCATTATGGCTTACTGCAGGCAAAAATGCCAGCACCATTGCCAGTGCAAGACAAAGGCTGAGGAGTCTCTTTCCCACACGGCTGGTGTGGAAACGTTTCAGCAAGTACATCATATGAAATCAATTCCTCCTATAATTATATTTTGACGCAGTCAGATATCATAATTATACTCCAGGGGATTTCAATTAACAAGTTGGTAGTTTTTCCGAATTTTTCAAATAATTTTGTGCAATTTGCTACCCAAAAAAGGCGACTCACCAAAATCGGTGAGTCGCAAAGTATTAAATGAGATCCAGAACCAGGCCGGAATAGCCTGCAGGATCCTCCAGCGAAAGATTTGCCATGAGGAGTCCCTGGCAGTAGAGCAGTTCGGTCAGCTTCCCTGCCCTTTCCGGATCGGCAGCCATGGCATCCTGCAGCCGGGAAATAATCTTATGCTCAGCATTGATCTGAAGTATGCGGCCAGCTTTATAATCAGATTCGGGATTGATGCTACGGAAGTATTTCTCCATCTCGAAGCTCATACCGCCATCGGGGATCATTGCCACAGCATATTCTCCGAGGTCATTGGACAGACGGATATCAGTGACTCTGTCACCCAGAGTATTTTTCATAAACTCCAGAACATCTTTCAGTTCCTCCGCCTTTTTCTCTGCTTGTTTTTTCTCTTCCTCCGTTGCCAGCTCCAAATTATCCGTGAGAATATTCTTAAAGGCTGTCTCGTCATAATTACGAAGCGTCTGCGGGATGAATTCTTCCACCTGCTCCGTCATGAGCAGGACATCGAAGCCCCGATCCAAAAGAAGTTTTGTCTGAGGCAGTTTGGACAGCTGATCGGCCGTTCCGCCGGTAACATAGTAAATATATTTCTGAGATTCCGGTTTATTGGCGCAGTACTCCTTCAGGCTGATCAGCTTCCCCTCCTTGCCGGAACTGAAAAGAATCAGATCCTGAAGAAGCTCTTTGTGCATACCATAGTCGGAGACAAGACCGTACTTCAGTTGTCTTCCGAAAGCAGCATAGAACTTCTCATAGGTCTCCCGATCATTTTCCTGGATTTTCAGAAGCTCTGCTTTCACCTTTTTCTCCAAATTGGAGGATATGGTCTTCAGCTCACGGGTATGCTGCAGCATCTCACGGCTGATGTTCAGGCTGAGATCCTGGGTATCCACCACGCCCCGGACAAAACGGAAATGCTCCGGCAGAAGATCCTCGCAATGATCCATAATCATAACGCCGGAGGAATAGAGCTGCAGACCGGATTTATAATCTTTGGTATAGAAATCATAGGGTGCCTTGGAGGGAATGTAGAGTAAAGCCTTATAGGTGACACTGCCTTCAACGCTGATATGAACAATTCCCGCAGGCGCTTCGTAATCGTAGAACTTCTCACGATAGAAGCTCTCGTACTCCTCTTTTGTGACATCCTTCTTATTCTTCTGCCAGAGAGGAACCATGGAGTTCAGGGTCTGAAGCTCTTTTACAGTTTCATAGGTGGGTTCTTCCGCATCTTCGTCCACAGGACGACGCTCCTCAACCTCCATCTTCACAGGGTAACGAATATAGTCGGAGTACTTCCTGACCAGGGAGCGCAGGCGATATTCCGAAAGGAAATCTGAGTAGTTCTCTGCCTCAGTGTCCTCCTTGAGCTCCATAATGATCTGCGTTCCTACGGTGTCCTTATGGCAGGGGGTGATGGTATAGCCATCTGCACCGGAGGATTCCCATTTCCAGCCGGATGCTTCGCCGTACTTTCTGGAAATGACCGTAACACGATCAGCCACCATAAAGGCAGAATAGAAGCCCACGCCAAACTGACCGATAATATCGATGTCTTCCGTCTTCTCCATTTCGGTCTTGAATTTCAGAGAGCCGCTATGGGCAATGGTACCGAGGTTTTCTTCCATCTCCTCTTTGCTCATACCGATACCGTTATCGGAAACAGAAAGAGTACGCGCATCGCGATCAGCCTGCAACATAATCTCAAAATCGCTGCGACTCATACCAACAGAGTCATCGGTCAATGCGGCATAGGCCAGCTTATCGATGGCATCAGAGGCATTGGAGATCAATTCTCTTAAAAATATTTCTTTATGGGTATAAATCGAATTGATCATCAGATCGAGAAGGCGCTTGCTCTCTGCCTTAAACTGCATTTTTTCCACGAAAAATCATCTTCCTTTGTTGTGATTAGCACTCTCGATCAGGGAGTGCTAAAGCTATTATAACGTTTTTTTCGAAAAATGCAATAGGGTTTACAAAGAATTCATTTTTGTTCGGGTATTTCCTGCTCAAAAACGCATTGGGATTTCAATCTGCCAACCAGATAATCCAGGGCTGCGGTTACATGCGGTCTGATATCTCCGCCGATGAGGACATACATGATGTCCTCCCCTGCCTCCAGAAGACCGCTGTTGAGCCAGACACGGACATGGTAAATACCGTCCAGAGCATAGGTAGCTTCGACGGCATCTTGCACCAAACGGTCATCATAGGAAAACTGCATTTGAGAAACCTTGGGTAATCCAGCGGTATTCTCCCGTACTTCTGCCCTGGGCGTGCGGCGAACCACGCCGTTATGGAATAGATACATGCCGATTTTTTCCGCATTGGGCTGCGCTTTCGCTTCTCGGATCCACTGATCCATGGAGGGAATTTGTAGCATCATATCAACCTCCGCAATTGGCCGATCCGCCGCTGAGCAGCATGTCTATGCCGTGCTTTAATGCAGGCAGAACCACCAGAATATTCTCTTCCGAAGCTTTCCTGCTGCCCGGCAGGTTGATAATTAAGCTCTGCCTGCTGATGCCCGATACCCCGCGGCTCAGACATCCCTTGGGGGTAATTCTCATACTGGCTGCACGCATGGCTTCGCTGATGCCGGGAGTCTCTCGCAGGATCACTTTCTTTGTGGCTTCCGGCGTAATATCTCTGGGAGAAAAACCTGTACCGCCAGTGGTAAGGATCAGCGGCACTTGCAACTGTTCTGCACAGTATCGCAGCTGATGAATGATCTGATCTGCTTCGTCAGGGACGGTTACGGTATAAACCACATTCCAGCCATCCTCCCTCAGAAGTCTGCAGAGATTGGGGCCACTGGTATCGATCCTCTCCCCGACGGAGCATTTGTCGCTGACGGTAATGACAGCAGCATTATAAGCCATGTGTCTCATCCTCCCTGTGATAGTCGCCGTGAACGCCGCCGGTTTTCTCCACCAGGCAGATATCGCAAATTACCATGTCCTTCTGAACTGCCTTGCACATATCATAGACCGTCAGTGCGGCAACCGACACGGCGGTCAGGGCTTCCATTTCCACGCCGGTTTTCCCGTTGCAGCTGACTGTCGCCTGAATATCGATGCAACAGCGTTCCTCGTTTATCCTCAGAGAAAGATCTATGCCGTTCAGCATCAGCGGATGGCACATGGGGATCAGCGTCCCTGTCTGCTTTGCTGCCATGATACCGGCAATCTGTGCCACCGTCAGGACATCGCCCTTCTTTACTCCTCCGCTGCGGATCAGGGACAGTGTTTCTTCAGAGACCTGCACGCAGCCGGCAGCAACGGCTGTGCGCTTTGTAATTGATTTCTCTCCCACATCCACCATTTTGGCACGGCCTTCGTCATTGAAGTGTGTGAATTCCGCCATAATATCAGCCTCCGATCCGATTCATATTTCTGCCTGCCTCACTTCTGTCATAAGCAGAGAGGGCGCCGTGGCAGGCGGGCTTTGCATGGATCGCTTCTATAAAACGCTCCCGCATTTCTGTCCCATTCAAACCTTTGATACTAATTTCCTGAGAGGAATGGAGGCAGGGCTTCAGATGACCGTCGGCCGTCAGGCGCAAGCGGTCACATTTGCCGCAGAAATGCTGACTTAAGGGAGAAATCAGGCCCACATTTCCCAGACCTCCCGGCAGACGGTAAAGAAGCACATCCTTGCCATCCTGAGGGAGCTTCTCCAGCTGTGGCAGCGCCTCGATCACGTACTTCGCAGGTAAAAAGGCGTTCACGTCAAATTCATCGCTTTTTTGCATGGGCATCAGCTCAATAAAACGTACATCCACAGGATAGCGGAGAGTCAGGCCTGCCAGAGCTTCAACTTCGTCCTGATTGAAGCCGCCGATCAGAACGGAATTGATTTTTACTTTCTCAAAGCCGGCAGAAAGAGCAGCCTCCAGCCCCTCCAGAGCCGAGGACAAATCTCCGCAACGTGTGATATGACGGTAGCGATCTTCCCGAAGGGTATCCAGGCTGAGATTGATTCTTTTGACGCCGGCTTCTTTCAAAGCCCTTGCATACTGCGGCAGCAACAGACCGTTTGTGGTCAGACAGAGCTCCTCAATTCCGGAGATTTGTCCGATCCGTTGACAGATGGACAGGATGTTCTTTTTCACCAGGGGCTCTCCCCCGGTGATGCGTACCTTGCGAATTCCCAGAGAGGCCGCTGTGTTAACCGCCAGGATCATTTCGTCCTCTGTCAGCATATCGTCGTGACGCTTTTTGCAGATGCCTTCCGCAGGCATACAGTAGCGGCAGCGTAAATTACAGCGCTCCGTAACAGAGAGGCGGAGATATTCAATTTCCCTGCCGAATAGATCCTTCATAATCAATACCTACCGAAACTACAATTAGGCCAATGGCAGCTCTTGCACATCTGGCACAAGCCACCGTTGGCAAGATTGATCAGTTCCTCTTTCGTCAGTTTTTCTCCCGCAAAAATCTGCGGTAACAGCACATCGAAAATCGTCGTGGGCAGACTGATGGCGGCGCCGGGAACGCCAAGAATGGGGATATCGCCCAAATACGCCACCAGGGTCATGTTTCCGGGCTGGGAGGGTACACCGTGGGTAATGATATCCGCACCCAGCATTCGAATGGCGGTGGGTGTCAGATCGTCGGGATCTACAGACATTCCCCCGGTGAAAATCAGAAAATCAACGCCATTGTCCAGGTGCTTTTGCGCTGCAGCAGTGATCATTTCCAAGTCGTCGTCGCAAATGGTGATACCCACAATTTCCGAGGGATACTGTTTCATTTTTGCCCGAACCACAGGCTCAAATTTGTCCTTGATTCGACCGCTATACACCTCAGAACCGGTGATGATGACACCGACTTTTTTATGCTTATAAGGGAGAAGATCAAAGAGTTTCTTGCCCTTGCATAGCTTCTCGGCCTCTATTATCTGGGCTTCCTGGGTTACCAGAGGAACAATCCGCATGGATGCCAGGCGATCTCCTGTTTTTACAGGGTAATGATTCGGCAGGGCGCAGATGGTCAAATCACCAATGGAGTTTATTTGCCGAAGCAGCGCAACATCCACCTTCCACATTCCCTCGGTCTCCGAGAAGTAGAGAATTTTGCCTTCGGAAGGACCTTTTTGGCTGGTATGATCCACCGGTGCCATTGCTGCCATACGCAGTGCCGCATCCTCCTCGTGGATTTCCCCCGCATTTTCTTCCCAAACAAAAACCGTACGCTTGCCCACATCCAGAAGGACGGGAATATCCTCTTCGGTAATGACATGACCTCTGCGGAAGATCGCTCCCTTGAAACCATCCTTCATCTGGGTGATATCGTGGCAGAGTTCCATTCCGATAGCTTCTTCAACTCTGATCTTTCTCATACTTCTTCCCTTTCCGATCCGTCGTTCAAAAAGAGCATTTTCTCTCTCGGAATCCGGATCTTTACAGTCTCTCCGATGGAATATGCGGCCGAAGACGGTATGCTCCAAAGCAGGGAACAATCCGACTCTATGGCCTGAAGTTGTAATACAGTTTCCTTCGGCTGTTGGATAAGTTCCGTAATGCGGAATTCAGTACCGTCCTCGTCTGCTCCCAAATCGGATGCAGTAAATCCCACATAAGGAGTCGGGATGCTTTCCCGATTCCCCAAGAAAAGCGCCTGATCTGCTTTAATAATGTTTTCGCAGCCGACCATTCTTGCGCCGCAAAGGGAGGTCGGATGGTGGAAAACCTGCGACTTGCTGCCATACTCCGCAACGCTTCCCTCATCCATAATCGCCATCCGATCAGACATACGATAAACTTCATTCCGGTCATGGGATACCAGAATTACGGTTTTACCGAACTGTCGGATCACTTGTCGAACTTCACGCTCTAAAGTCAGACGCAGATGGCTGTCCAGCGCCGAAAAAGGTTCGTCCAACAGCAAAATATTGGGTTCAGACACCAGAATTCTGGCAAGCGCTACCCGCTGCTGCTGACCGCCGGACAGGGTACGGGGCATACGGTCAAGAAGCTCTTTCAAGCCGAAGGAGTTGATGATTTGTGTGATCCTGTCATTGCGTAGGGCTTTGTTCTTTTCCCGTCCGGCAGCGGCCTTTAGATTTTGTAAAACAGTCATATTGGGAAACAGCGCATAATTCTGAAATAAGAACCCGATTCTGCGTTTCTGGGGTGACAGATTGATCCTGCGTTCAGAATCAAATACCGTCACGCCATCCACCACGATGGTTCCCCTATCCGGCTTCTCAATTCCGGCGATACATTTAAGGGTCATGGTTTTTCCGCACCCCGATGCGCCCAAAAGTGCAAGGGTCTCCTCGCCAGCCTCCAGTTTTACTTTAAGTAGAAAGCTACCGATCTTTTTTTCGATGTCGATATAGACAGACACTAAGCAGCCCTCCTTGCCTTGTTCTTCCGCTCCAGGAGATTTACGGCCAGAAGGACAATAAACGAAATGCCCAGGTTAACCAGTACCCAACGGAAAGCAAGCGCATCATGATCGGTACGCCATAATTGATAGACCGTTGTGGAGATGGTGGCTGTTCTGCCGGGAGTATATCCGCAGATCATACTGGTTGCGCCGTACTCCCCCAGGGCTCTTGCAAAGGCGAGAACCGTGCCTGCAAGGATTCCCTGACGGCAATATGGCATACGAATTCGCCAGAAAATATAGGTATTGGACAAACCCAGCGTTCTCGCAGAGTAAGCAAGGGTCTCGTCAAAGGATTCAAAAGCACCTCTTGCAGTTCGATACATCAATGGGAAGGTGACCACAACCGTAGCAAAGATAGCAGCCCACCATACCATGGTGAGTCTGGTTTGAAATACCGAAAGAAACCATTCCCCCACCACGCGTTTTGGTCCGAGGACGCACAGAAGAAGATAGCCCACAACGGTAGGAGGCAGTACCAGAGGAAGGGTGAGAATCACATCTAATATTCCCTTCAGCCAGCGAGGTGTTTTCGCAATATAATAGGCCGCAAAAATGCCCAGGAAAAATACGATCACAGAACTGATGGCAGCAATACGAAGGGAGTTCAGTAAGGGAAACCAATCCACCGCAATTACCTCCTTTTCATGTAAAATCGGGTGAGAAGAAGTATCTCCTCACCTGGGATATATATGCAGGTTTATGCAACGGGAGTGAAGCCGACAGCAGAGAATACTACATCTGCTTCATCCGATCGTAGGTACTCCAGAAAGCACTCCGCCGCCTCCTGATGCTCCGTTGTACGGATAACAGCCGCAGGATAAATCACCTGACCGCACATCTCCGCCGTAGCTGTGTCAACCACAGTTAAGCCTGAAGAAAAGGCATCGGTGGAATAGATAATTCCACAGGATACTGCCCCTTCTTCCAGCTGTGTAGTCAGTTCTTTTACATTACTTCCGTAGGTCAGAAGTCCTCGTGATGCCAGGTCTTCCTCGGACAGATCATAGTATTCAAAGATTTTCAACGTATACTGTCCCACAGGAACATCGGAATTTCCAATGGCAAGCAGAACAGTTCCCTCCGCAAGTGCCTGGCAGAGATCACCATAGGATCGGATGCCCGCAGGATTTCCCTCCGGAACAGCCAGCGCTACCTTATTCTCAAGTATGTCAAAACGACTACCGGACAGTATGAAATCGAGACCTTCTGTATTAACGTCGGCTTCGGCAGCGATATCCAGCTGATTCATTTGCTTTTGTCCTGCGGAGATGATAATATCACAGACAGCACCGGATTGAATTTGGGTTTTCAAAGTCCCTGAAGAGTCAAAATTAAAAACAAGGG
>JAZNVK010000055.1:0-2340 GCA_045592805.1 Faecousia sp. | reverse complement strand
TCTACACCCGGATCAAGGAGGGCACCGTCCGCCCTGGCCAGGATATCAAGATGATGGCCACCGGTGCCGTTTATAAGGTAGTGGAAGTGGGCACCATGAGCCCGGGTGGCCTGATTCCCAGAGATGCTCTGGGTGCCGGTGTGGTAGGCTACATCACCGCCTCCATCAAGACCGTAGCCGATACCCGTGTGGGCGACACCATTACGGAGCAGCTCCGTCCCTGTACGGAGCCTCTGCCCGGCTACCAGACGGTGCAGCCCATGGTCTACTCCGGTGTCTATCCGGCGGACGGCAGCAAGTACGGCGACCTTCGGGATGCTTTGGAGAAGCTGAAGCTGAACGATGCCTCCATGTCCTATACCCAGGAGAACTCCATCGCCCTGGGCTTTGGCTTCCGCTGCGGCTTCCTGGGTCTGCTGCATATGGAGATCATCATGGAGCGCCTGGAGCGGGAGTACAATCTGGATCTGATCACCACCGCTCCCAACGTCGTCTACCGGATCACCAAGATCAACGGCGAGGTGGTGGAGGTCTATACCCCCTTGAACTACCCCGACCCTGCTGAGATCTCCTCCGGCGAGGAGCCCTTTGTCAAGGCCAGCATCCTCACGCCTCCCGAGTACGTGGGCAATATTATGGAGCTGTGCCAGCAGCGCCGTGGCGAGTACCGTGACATGACCTATCTGGATCAGGGCAGAGTGGAGCTGCATTATTTCATGCCCCTGAACGAGATCATCTACGATTTCTTCGATGCCCTGAAATCCCGTACCCGTGGCTATGCCTCTCTGGACTACGAGCTGGATGGCTACCGCCCCAGCAAGCTGGTCAAGCTGGATATCCTGCTCAACGGCGAGGTGGTGGATGCCCTGTCTTTCATCCTCTTTGCGGATAATGCCTACACCAGAGCCCGCCGCATCTGCGAGAAGCTGAAGGAGCATATTCCCCGTCAGATGTTTGAGATCCCCGTCCAGGCGGCCATCGGCGGCAAGATCATCGCCCGTGAGACCATCAAGGCACTGCGCAAGGACGTTCTTGCCAAGTGCTATGGCGGCGATATCACCCGTAAGAAGAAGCTGCTGGAGAAGCAGAAGGAGGGCAAGAAGCGCATGAGAACCTTCGGCACGGTATCCGTGCCCTCGGAGGCATTCATGGCGGTCTTGAAGCTGGACGAATGAAGCAAGTAACTGTCTATACCGACGGTGCCTGCTCCGGCAATCCCGGCCCCGGGGGCTGGGGTGCCATTTTGGAGTATAAAGGCATCGAAAAAGAACTCTCCGGCGGCGAGAAGGACACCACCAACAACCGCATGGAGCTCACCGGCGTGATCTCCGCCCTCTCCGCTCTGAAAGAGCCTTGCGCCGTGGATCTGTACACCGATTCCAAGTATGTCTGCGATGCGGTGGTCAAGGGCTGGGTCTACGGCTGGAAGAAAAAGGGCTGGATCAAGTCCGACAAGAAGCCTGCCCTCAATGTAGACCTCTGGGAGCAGCTGCTGCCCCTACTTTCCTACCATGAGGTCACCTGGCACTGGGTCAAGGGACACGCTGAGAACGAGAAAAACAACCGCTGCGACAAGCTGGCGGTGGCGCAGAGCAAGAAATTTGCCGCACTTTGAAGGGAAAGCATAGCATGAAGAAGAAAAATACCGTATTTTATATCCTTTTGGGGCTTTTTGTGGTGGCCATTGTGGCGCTGGATCAGTGGACGAAGTACCTGGTGGAGCGCGGCCTTGCCCTCTATGAGCACCGCCCCAGCATCCTGGGTATCTTCCACATCACCCACACCCGGAATGACGGTGGCGCCTGGGGCAGCTTCGGCGGCCAGACCTGGCTGTTTATTCTGGTGATGGTGGTCTTTGTGGCGCTGCTGGGTTATGCCGTCTGGAAAAAGTGGCTCAGCAAAAAGGTGGAGTGGATCTGCCTGGCGGCCATTTTGGGCGGCGGCCTGGGCAATGTGATCGACCGCCTGTTCAAGGACGGCCTGGTCACGGATATGATCTGCCTGGATTTCATGAACTTCCCCGTGTTCAATGTAGCCGACTGCTTCATCACCTGCGGCTGCATTCTCCTGATGATCTACGTGATCTTCTTCGACCGGGAGAAGAAGGAAGAAAAAAGTGAATAAACACGCCAAGAGCTGCCGCAGAAAAACCGCGGCAGCTCTTTTTTGCACTTCGCTACAGAAAGGGTAGAGTAGGATGAATTATGATGAAGGAGTAAAGATGAAGGATGAAAGAGAACACACCACTGCCGGATCCCGTAGGGGCGCACCCATGTGTGCGCCCGAGGCACCACCGTCAAATAGATGTTTCTCGGTGAGACTAAGAACGAATAACTGAGG
>JAZNVK010000054.1:0-2647 GCA_045592805.1 Faecousia sp. | reverse complement strand
CCCTCCCCCGCTGCGCGAATATGTTACATGATACAAGCCGTTTTCTCAACTGTTCGATAAACATCTATTTGTCTTTATTTCAATACCCATCGGCGGAGCCGATACCTCAGTTATTAGTTCTTAGTTCTTAGTCCTTAGCCTCACCGATAAACATCTATTTGACGATAGTGCCAGAGGAGAACGGATTGCCACGTCAGGGCTTTGCCCTTCCTCGCAACGACAGCTGTAAATGAAAGCCTCTTCTTTTGCCCGAATCGTCTGCTGATTTTTCCTCTTCCATAACAATGACGCGGTTTTTTGAGAGTCTAAAAGGCTTGGCCGAAAACGGTCAAGCCTTTTCTATCCGGATCAAAGGAAATTTCAAAGCGTCCAGCTGTTTTGCCCATTGACCAAATCTTCACTCAAATCATCCAGCATTGCCAGCCAACCGGAATTGTTCGTTCGTTGTGCTTCGTTTCGGGAGAATTGCAGAGCGCGCTCAACGGCCGCATAAGGCATTTGGGTCAGTCTTTCATAAATGATGAGGGCTCCGGGCCAGTTCGGATCCTCGATCCATTCCAAAAGCTTGAAGATAAAAGGCCGGAGTTCTTCGTTGCTTCGCATTGCGACCACTTTGGCACAGGGCTCCCAGACTGATTTGCTTTTTTCGGGGGGAACAACGATCGGCTGCATAAAGGGAAACAGGTTTTGAATTTGCTTGGCTGCCTCAATTCCCTTTTGTGCCTTGTTTTCATTCTCTTCATTGGATAATTGATGATCCCACAGGAACAAATGATATATTTCGTCAATGCTATAAGTCATCATATTACACCTTTTTAGAACAGGGCGATGTTCTTCCGAATGAAGGGTGCAAGGTAATCTTGCAGCGGCGGCAGGTCGTAGTAGGCGCTGTCAAAATCCCGGAAGGGGTAGCGCTTGTACTGATCCAGAAATTGCTCCACGGTTTCGCTTTGGAACGACCGCAGATCCATAGCATCGAACCCGTTTTTCTCCAGGAAGCCGTCATAGAGGGCTCGATGGGCTTCCGCACCCACCCAGGCCAGACTTTGGCTGACCAAAGGCGCCACTCTGCGGCTGGAATTGGCAAAAAACTGACACAAGCCGCCGTTATTGACCTCCGAATCCAGCTCATACAGCACATACACAGCGCACTGCTCATCGGAAAGGGCGGTGGCATTGCCGGCCTTCATCTGCTGCTGAATCCGAAGAAAGGCGGCGTAGACCAGCTCGGAATCCGGCAGCCGGGACAGCGCTTCGGCGGTCATAAGCAGATATTGCGCCTGACGCTGCCGCTCCTGCTCCATGGCCTCACGGAGCTTGGCATCCATTTTCGGTTTTTTGAAAAAGTTGAAAATTCCCATAGTTTTCTCCTTAAATACAGGGGAAATGACCTCCGTAATTCTCAAAAAGGGCATGGATATAGTCAATCCCCTCTTGACTGACGCTGAAATAGCGGAGATTGTCCAGATCCTGAACAAATCTGCAGGTGTCACAGGCGATGGCGTAGCTGTGACCATTGACGGTCAGGCAGATGTTCTCGTCAAAGCCGCAGGAGGGTGTGCCATCCCAAATGCTGCTGTAGGTTCTGCCGTCCAGGATCTCAATGACCTGCGCCGCCTCTTCCGGTGTCAGTGTGGCATGGATCTCTTTGTCCCCGTAGACAAAATGCAGCTCCACCGCAGCCCCGGCTTCAAGCTGGGTGGTAGCGCAACCGCTCAGCGACAACAGAAGCAGCAAAAGGATCATCAGGCAGAATACTCGTTTCATGGGCAAAACCTGCTTTTCGGTAGTATACAAAGCTATCAGACAGTTGTCAAGAGGCATTCCTTCTGTACCGTAATAATATCTTCTGATTAACCATAATTAAATTATGTAAACCGCGCATATTTACACCAAAGGGATTTAAAAAATGATCAGTAGAGCAAAAATGTCCTGCAAACAGGAGGTCAAACAGAAATTTGTCGAACTGTTTAATGCAGCCAAAGGCTCCCGTATTAGGAGGATTTTCAGGCTATGAATCAGGTATCAAATACGCAATGTCATTGCGAGCCCACTTGTGGCCGTGGCAATCCGCATCCTTAAAAACTTCCGTTTTTATGCTAAATTCCCATATATTCAAAACATTTAGGAGAACGGATTGCCACGTCGGCATAAATGCCGCCTCGCAATGACATGACTGTTCGGTAGCCTGTTCCTCTATTGAAAAGGGAGATTTATGCGGTGGCAAACAGACCGATAAACATCTATTTTCCTCTTTTATTAATCCATCGGCGGAGCCGATACCACCATTCACCATTCGTAATTCACCTGTTTCGTAGTGCCACGGGCGAACACGTGGGTTCGCCCCTACGCATTCTGACGGTAGTGCGGCAGGTTTCGGCGTGCCCGGTGGTCACGCCCTACGGAAGCTATCGATCGTGCAGGCAAACAGTTCGATAAGCATCTATTTGACGGCGGTGCAGCGGGCGCACACGTGGGTGCGCCCCTACGGTATGGTACGGAACTGCAACAGTTCGATAAACATTTGGGCACCTCTAAAAACTACACCTAATTCACGTTGTAAGTGGATATGGCGGATTTTTTGAAAACTCACAGCAACAAATTACGCTGTTCGCATCTAAATCGCACCCGTCAGATGCTATTCCCG
>JAZNVK010000053.1:0-1879 GCA_045592805.1 Faecousia sp. | reverse complement strand
CTCCATTGTCCGCCGCATGACCGCAGGCGAGACCTACCAGTCCTGCCTCAAGGAGATTGAGGATCTGCCCGCCTGCAAGAAGTACGCCAAGGACGTGAAGGTGTCTATGTATATGTATGCTCGTCCCGCCTGGACAGGTCATGTGTATGAGACCGAGTGCTTCTTCCCCACTTGGATCAACAAGGAGTCCGCTCCTCACGTGCAGGCTCTCATCGATGCTCACCACGGTCTGTGGGGCACGGAGCGTCTGATGCCCACGGAGCTGGCTGCCGAGAAGCGCGTGGGTCGTCCCCTCACCGATAAGTGGACCTTCTCCACCAACGGCGTGTCCATTCAGGGTCGCTACGGCATCCCCTGCGTTGGCTTCGGCCCCGGTGCTGAGTCTCAGGCTCACGCTCCCAACGAGGTGACCTTCAAGCAGGATTTGGTAACCTGCGCTGCACTGTATGCCGCCGTTCCCGGCCTCTACAAGCCCGAGAACAAGGATGGCTCTGCCACCTCCTTCCGTCAGGAGCTGACCGGCAACGACATCAAGTAATCTAAAAAAAAGTTTGCCGCAGGCGGCAAATTCTGCGAAGCAAAAAAGGTATAAAATATAGTAATTAACTATTTAAGGAGAAGAGATTTATGAGCAAGACTGTTGAGCTGGCACGTCATCTTGAGACCCTCAAGATCAACGACATGTACAAGAACGATTTCTATTGGACTTGGGACAAGACCGATGATGAAATCGACGCCGTTTTTACCGTGGCTGACGCACTGCGCGACCTCCGTGAGCGCAATAAGTCCACCCGTGTGTTTGATTCCGGTCTCGGCATCTCCATCTTCCGCGACAATTCCACCCGTACCCGTTTCTCCTTCGCCTCCGCCTGCAATCTGCTGGGCCTCGAGGTGCAGGATCTGGATGAAAAGACCTCTCAGATTGCCCACGGCGAGACTGTCCGTGAGACTGCCAACATGGTTTCCTTTATGGCAGACGTGATCGGTATCCGTGACGATATGTTCATCGGCGAGGGTCATAAGTATCAGAAGACCTTCATGGACGCTGTGAAGGAAGGCTATCGTGACGGCGTGCTGGAGCAGCAGCCCACGCTGGTGAACCTGCAGTGCGACGTGGATCACCCCACCCAGTGCATGGCCGATATGCTGCACGTCATCCACCACTTCGGCGGCGTGGAGAACCTGAAGGGCAAGAAGGTCGCCATGACTTGGGCATACTCCCCTTCCTATGGTAAGCCTCTGTCCGTGCCTCAGGGCGTCATCGGCCTGTTCACCCGTTTCGGTATGGACGTGGTGCTGGCGCACCCCGAGGGCTATGAGGTCATGCCCGAGATCGAGGAGATCGCAAAGAAGAACGCTGAGGCTACGGGCGGCTCTTACTACAAGACCAACTCCATGGCTGAGGCCTTCAAGGATGCCGATATCGTCTATCCCAAGAGCTGGGCTCCCTTTGCCGCTATGGAAGAGCGCACCAAGCTGTACGCCGCAGGTGACAAGGATGGCATTGCCGCTCTGGAGAAGGAACTGCTGGCTCAGAATGCCGAGCACAAGGATTGGGCCTGCACCGAAGAGATGATGAGCCTGACCAAGGACGGCAAGGCTCTGTATCTGCACTGCCTGCCCGCCGACATCACCGGTCTGAGCTGCGAGCAGGGCGAAGTTGACAACACCGTCTTCGACCGCTACATTGTGCCTCTGTATAAGCAGGCTTCCTTCAAGCCCTATATCATCGCTGCCATGATGTTCCTTGCCCGTGTCAAGGATCCCGTCAAGGCCCTGATGGATATGGACGGCTCCGATGCAAAGCGCAAAAAATTCTGATCAGCCATAACCCGGCAGGGTGCGGCGACTTGGTACGCCGAGCCGCCGCACCCTGCGG
>JAZNVK010000052.1:0-2714 GCA_045592805.1 Faecousia sp. | reverse complement strand
CATAAGTCTGCCTTCCATCGGGTGTTTTTATGAGTTGCGCCCTGAGGCGCATGATTTGCCCTGACGGGCATGATTTGGGGCGGTTGCCCCATGAATTGCGGCTGATGCCGCATGATTTGGCCTGACGGGCATGAATTGCCTTCGGCATGGGTTGCGGCCTGCACCGCAGGATCGGGCAATTCAAATCATGGAGCGAGAAATCATGACGCAAAGCGTCAATTCATGACCCGTAGGGTCAAATCATCCCGACCTGTCCACAACAGCCGCAGCAAAATTTATCGGAAGCCCCTCGTCAAACTTCGTAGGGGCAGGACACATCCTGCCCGTGGCAGCAAAATTTTCAGAAGCATTCCCGTCTAACCCCGTAGGGGCGAACCCACGTGATCGCCCAAAACCAACCGTACCACCAATCAACACCGTAGGGGCGATTATCAATCGCCCGTGGCACTACCGACGGGCTACGCAACTACAACAGATCGATAAATTTACCATAATAGAATTATGTAAACCACATATATTTGAGCAATCGGATTTTAATTAATCACTACTATGGCAAAAATCCTGTGCGCAGTACGTCAAACTGAAATTTGTCGAACAGTTGGATGTAGCCAAAGCCGCCCGTATCGGGAGGAATTTCAGGCTATGAGTAAGGCATCAAATTACGTATTGTCATTGCGAGGCCGCCTGTGGCCGTGGCAACCCGTATCCTTAAAACCCTCCGTTTTATACCAAATTCCCATATAATCGAAACATTTAGGGGAACGGATTCCCACGTCGGGCTTACGCCCGCCTCGGAATGACATGACTTTTCGGTAGCCTGTTCCTCTATTGAAAAGGTGGATTTGGGCAAAAGCATACAGTTCGATAAACATCTATTTGACTTTAATTCAAATAGATCGGCGGAGCCGATTCTTCACCATTCATTATTCATCTGTCGTTGGTACCACGGGCGAACACGTGGGTTCGCCCCTACGGTGGGTTACGGCGGTGCGTTTGATATCGGCGGTGCCACGGGCAGGATGTATCCTGCCCCTACGGTTTAGTTATCGCTCATCTTTATTCCTACATCTCTATTCCTACATCTCTATTCCTACATCTTTATTCCTACATCTCTATTCCTACATCTTTATTCCTACATCTCTATTCCTACATCTTTATTCCTACATCTCTATTCCTACAACTCTATTCCTTCATCTTTACTCCTTTATCCGCTGTCCGCCGAGTTGCGCAAAAGGGCTCCGTCGTTTTTGACGGGGCCCTTTTGTGTATTACGTTTTGTATCTTTCGTCAGCTTCGGTAGAGGTAGAATTCTTCTAAGTAGAAGCCCCAGGATGCACCGGGAGTGTTCTGGAAATCGCTGACATAGGCATAGATATAGCCGTCGTAGCAGCAGATATTCAGCACGCCGTAGTTCCCGAAGCTGTCCTGAAACCAGAAGTTGCCGTATCCGCTCTCCAAAGTGTACAGGTCGGCGCTGAAATAGATGCTCGCTACACGGGTTCCCGTGCTGTTGGAGCAGTAGCCCTCCACGACAAAGCTGTCTGAGCCCATGGAAATAAACAGACCATCCCCCGCCCAATCGCCTACATAGCTGTAGATATCGAATTTCGGCTCCGGTCTGACCAGCGCTACATCGGCGAAGCGGGTCTCGGCATCCTCGGGGATCTGCAGAACGGTCTCGGTCTCCCCGGAACCGGCATAGATCTCCAGGGTCACAGCCGCCCAGACCGTACCGTCCTGCCCCAGATAGAGGCTTGCCTCGGCCAGGTTCTCGTCGCTGAGGGTATTTTCCTTTCTGTCCCAGAAAGCATCCTCGTCGCTGTTCCAGGACTCATGTTCATCGTAGCAGGCCGCCACCGACAGGCGCAGACGGCGCATGTAGCTCTCCTGATCCCAGCCCAGCACCGCCAGAATGGCAGCGTTATCCAGCCGTTCTCCCGTGGAGACGGACACATTATAGACCTTGCGCCCCTGCCAGCCGTCCATATTCGTAGATGTCACCAGGGAGAGAATGTCCCCGTTGTGGAACCACTCATAGCTGAACTCCGCATGCTTCAGCGTCGCCACCTGGGAACAGGTGTCGTAAAGCTCCGCGTTCAGCTCCTCGGGGTTACCCTGGGGCAGCTGAAACTGGGGGATGAAGCTGCCGTTCTTCAGCTCCAGGGGGATCACCGCAGGCTCTACGGGAGGCTCGGTGGTGGGGGGTTCGGTGGACTCGGTGGTGGGAGGCTCGGTGGTTTCGGTGGCCTTGACCGCTGCCTCTGCAGCGGCCAGCATGGCGGCCAGTTCCTCATTTCCCGTGATCTCCACGCCCTTGGTCAGAACTTCCACGGCAGCAGCGGCATCGCCCTGATCCAGGAAGCCTTGGGCGGCCACCCGATAGGCCTCCACCACGGGATCGACCACAGGCTCCTCGGCGCTGTCGCAGCCCCAGAGGGCAAGGGTCGTCAAGATCAGCAAAAATATCAATATCTTCTTCATCAGATCTCCTTAAGAAGCGCCTGCTTCTTCTCCGTAAATTCTTCCTCCGTCAGGATGCCGTTTTCCTTCATCTTTGCCAGACGCTCGATCAGCGCCAGCACCTCATCCGCCCGGTTCATATTGACCGGCGCAGGCTTCACAGGGGCGGCCGCCACAGGTACGGGAGCCGCCGCCACCGGCTGCACGGCAGGTACTTCTGCCACGGTCTGTACAGGCTGCACGGCAGGTGCTTC
>JAZNVK010000051.1:0-7954 GCA_045592805.1 Faecousia sp. | reverse complement strand
ATGCTCATTAAGACAAAAATGCTCCTCTCGGCCGCAGAGCGGGAGGAGGCAATGTCTGAGATGGAACTGCTGATCCGCTCCCTGGAGGAACGGCAGCGTGCTGAAGCTTATGAGCAGATTCATAAAGCCACAGCCTTCCTTGAGCCCCGAAACGAAATCGGCTGCAACCTCTTTACCAAGCAGCCGGAGCCTCTGAAAACCGACCAGACCTACCGCTATCAGCATGATAAGGAGGATCTGCTCCGTGCTTTTTCTGCCATTGCAGAGCGAAGCGAACGGAAGCTGCCGCCACCCATTGCCAATTTCCGCGGTATTGTAGGTGCTGAGCCTTATCCCGTTACCAAGAAGGCCGCGCAGCTATTGAAGCGTCTTCTGATGCGAGGCTTTGCCAAGTTCCGCAGTTTGTTTAAGGACAGTCGCACCCGCAGCGAGATCGTTGCTACCTTCCTTGCGGTTTTGGAGCTTTGCCGCGTGAATTCCGTTGCTCTGGAAGGAGCAGACGATGATGTTACCGTCCGTTTCTGTAAGATGCCGGAGGGAGAAATGGAGAATACCGATGGAGCGCAATGAACTTGAAAAAGTAATCGAAGCCATTTTATTCGCGGCGGGCGAACCGGTAGAGCTTTCCCGTCTGGCCATGGCAACCGAAACCGATGAGGATGAGGTAGAAGCTGCTGCCAAGGCGCTTATGGATCGCCTTGCCTTTGATCGAAGCGGTGTCCGCGTTGTTTGCCTGGAGAACGCCTATCAGATGTGCTCTGCCGGAGAATTCTCCTCCTATATTACCAAAGCCCTTGAGACCCGTAAGCCGCCCAAGCTTTCCGCTTCTCAGCTGGAAACACTGACCATTGTTGCCTATTATCAGCCTGCGACACGCGCCTATGTGGAGCAGATTCGCGGAGTGGACAGTTCCTATAGTATGGGCGCATTGCTTAACAAGCATCTGATTGAAGAATGTGGGCGCTTAAACGTCCCCGGTCGTCCCATATTGTATCGCACAACCCCCGATTTCTTGCGAACCTTTGGCTTAAGCTCCCTGGACGAGCTTCCCGAGATTGACAAAATGCAGTTCGGAAAACGCGAGCTGCCCGAAAATGTACAGGAGGAGATTCCCTTATGAGTAAGAATGTTTCCGAAGTATTAGGTGCATCTATGTCCAAGGTACGGGAAATGGTGGATGCCAATACCGTTGTGGGTGATCCCATTGTGCTGGGAGAGAATCTCACTCTGATTCCCATTTCCAAGATCAGCCTTGCTCTTGCCTCCGGCGGCGCTGACTTTGCCAAAAAGAATGGCTCTGCCAGCGGCAGTTTCGGCGGAGGCGCGGGTTGCGGTATTAAAATCACGCCCGTGGGCATGATCTGTCTGCAGGATGGCAGAGTCCGTATTCTTCCCGTAAACGAGCCCGCAACCGGTGCGGCAGAGCGGATCATTGAGCAGCTTCCTGAGCTCATTGATCAGATCTCCCGTCTGATCGGAAAGAAGAAAGAGGAAACTGATCTTTCCGACATTTAACAGGAGTAAAATACATTACTGCAGCACAGGCTAACTGCGGTGATGTATGATGATGAAAGGAATTATCAGGACGGTAGCCGCGCTTGTTGCTACCGTCCTTTTCGGTTTACAATGCAGCTGTGCGCCAAGCCACAGTGCGGCGTCCATGATCCTTATGGATGCCGATACCGGTGCGGTTCTTTATGAACATCAGGCTCATACAAGATCCCTGATTGCAAGCACAACCAAGATCATGACGGCCATAGTTGTGCTGGAGCACTGCGATTTGGAACAGAGCTTTACTGTTCCTGCGGAGGCCGTAGGGATTGAGGGCTCCTCCATATATCTGAAGGAAGGGGAGCAGATTACCATCCGCAGCTTGCTCTATGGTCTGATGCTCTGCTCCGGAAACGACGCGGCAATTGCACTTGCGTTGGCTTGCAGTGACAGTGTTACAGAATTTGTGGATCTGATGAATTTGAAGGCAGCGCAGCTGAATTTGAAGGATACCCATTTTGAAAACCCGAACGGTCTTGACGGCGATCAGCACTACTCTACAGCATTGGATTTGGGAAAACTAACCGCTTATTGCCTCCAAAATCCAACTTTTTTGGAGATTGTTTCTACCAAAAGTACTGTCATAGATCACCGCTGCCTACAGAATCACAACAAACTTCTTTGGACCGTGGAAGGCTGTATCGGCGTGAAAACCGGCTATACCAGGGCGGCAGGACGTATTCTGGTCAGTGCGGCTGAACGCAATGGCAGAAGGCTGATCGCTGTAAGTATTTCCGACCGAAATGACTGGCAGGATCATAAAGAACTTTATGATTTCGGTTTTGGCTGCTATACGGAAGAGATTACCATTGAAGCCGGACAAGATGTGGCACAGGTTACACTGCTGGATGGAAGCAGCGTCACTCTGTCAGCAGGCGAGTGTTTTACAGTGTCCGGGCAGAGAGGCGAACAACTGACCGTGATCCCGCAGCATCCAAAGATCTTTTTTCAGACCGGAATGCCTGGTAGCTACGCCGGTTTCGGTGCAGTATTTCTCGGCAGCAGAAAAATCGGAGAGATTTCTCTGATTTGGGGAGGAGAAGCCAATGAAGGAACGCATACAGAAAATACTGTCATCCCACGGTGTGGCCTCCCGACGGGCTGCGGAGAAGCTGCTTCTTGAAGGCAGAATCTCTGTCAATGGAACCGTAGCTACACTGGGGGACAGCGCCGATCCGGATTTTGATCGTATTTTGATCGATGGAAAACCTCTGCCTGTCCGACCGAAGGCTGTATTGCTGATGCTTTATAAACCCCGTGGATATGTTACCACCCTTCAGGATGAGAAGGGTAGAAAGACAGCCGCATCCCTTGTGGATTGCGGCTGCAGGGTCTATCCCGTGGGGCGGCTGGATTATGCCTCAGAGGGATTGCTCTTATTTACCAATGACGGTGCGCTGGCCAATGCCCTGATGCATCCGAAGAAACGGATTGAAAAATGCTACGAGGTTACGGTTCGGGGCAGCACCGAGGACGCTGTCGCCCTCCTTTCCAGACCCATTGTCCTTGACGGGCGTCCCATATTTCCCCCAAAGGTTCGTTTGCTGCGACAGAAGGATGATAAATCCACCTATGAGATTATCATTCACGAGGGACGAAATCGACAGATTCGCCGGATGTGCGAAGCAGCGAACCTGGAAGTTGTCCGACTTTGCAGAGTTCGGGAGGGAACGCTGCTGTTAGGAAATCTGAAGCCCGGCACCTGGCGTTATCTTAGTGCCGAAGAGGCTTCTGCGCTCCTCCAAGAGGTACAAAAATGACAGATGATATTCTGACACAAATACATAATAAAAGACCCTCTCTGTCCAAAGGGCAGCGTAAAATTGCCGATTATATACTGGAATCCTATGAAAAAGCCGCTTTCATGACGGCATTGGCTTTGGGAAAGACGGTTCAGGTTTCCGAATCAACAGTGGTTCGCTTTGCCTGCGAGCTGGGCTACGACGGATATCCGCAGATGCAGAAGACACTGCAGGCAATGGTACGTTCCAGGCTGACCGCTGTGCAGCGAATTGAGGTGTCAATACCTGCCGTTTCTGAAGATGATCTTTTAAGGGGCATTCTCCAGGCAGATATGGAGCGTATCCGAAAAAGCATGGATCTGACGGATACCGGGATATTCTATAAAGCAGTGGATGCCTTGGCAGATGCCGGACGAATTTATGTTGTTGGGCTTCGTTCCTCCGCTGCTCTGGCTTCGTTCCTTGGCTATTATCTGAATTATATGTTCGACCATGTGACCGTCATAACACAGGGCTCCGAGAGCGATATTTATGACCAGATCATACATATGCGGCCCTCCGATGCCATGATCGGCATAAGCTTTCCTCGTTATTCCACCGCCACGGTGAAGTCCATGGGCTACGCAAGGCAGTTGGGTGCTACTACTGTGGCACTGACCGACGGAGATAACTCGCCCCTTGTAAATCAGGCAGAGTATACCCTTAAAGCAAAGAGTGATATGATATCTCTTGTGGATTCTCTGGTAGCGCCTATGAGTATGGTCAACGCTCTGCTTGTAGCACTTGCCGCACGAAAAGAAAAAGCGCTTCAATCCACCTTAAGTCAATTGGAAACCGTATGGGAGCAAAATCATGTCTACGAAAAACTACACGAATGATCTTGTTGTAATCGGCGGCGGCGCTGCCGGTATGTTTGCAGCCATCACCGCCGCAAAACAGGGCTTGAAGGTTCTGCTGTTGGAAAAGACCGATCGCCTTGGCAAAAAGTTGGCCATTACCGGCAAAGGCCGCTGCAATGTGACCAATGCCTGTTCCGCAGATGAAGTGATGAAAAACATTCCCAGAAACGGACGCTTTTTATACAGCAGTCTGTTTCGCTTTCCTCCTGATCGTGTGATGTCCTTTTTTGAAGATGCCGGCTGTCCTTTGAAGGTGGAGCGGGGAAATCGTGTGTTTCCTGTGTCAGACCGTTCTGCGGATATTCTTGCCGCGCTGAACAGAGAACTTCGCAAATACTCTGTCCAGATCCGTCACGAGAAGGTCACCGGTCTGCTGGCTCGTGAGGGCGAACTGCAGGGGGTGAAAACGGAGCAGGGGATTATCTCCTGTGCCAGGGCGCTTCTTGCCACAGGGGGCTGTTCATATCCGCTGACCGGATCTACCGGTGACGGCTATGCCTTTGCACGGCAGCTTGGACATAGCGTGATTGAGCCCTGCGGTTCCCTGGTTCCTATGGAGAGCGACAGCGATTGTCATCGTATGCAGGGGCTCTCCCTTCGAAATACAGAGCTGAAGCTGCTGGATCAGAAGAACAAGGTCGTATATAAGGATTTTGGAGAACTGCTCTTTACCCATTTCGGTATTTCCGGACCCATGGCACTTTCTGCCTCTGCGCATATGAAGCAAGGTCAAAGCTATACCGTTGTCCTTGATTTGAAACCGGCGCTGGATGAGGCAAAATTGGATGCAAGATTCCTGCGGGATCTGGATCAGTATGCCAACCGCTCCATGGAAAATGCCCTTGCGGATCTCTATCCCGCATCGTTGATCCCTGTTATGCTGGATCGCTGCGGTATTGATCCTGCCTTGAAGGCCCATTCTCTGAGCCGTCAGCAGCGCAGAATTCTTCTGGAAACCACCAAGCGTTTTGTCATTCCCATCAAGGGACTTCGGCCGGTTGAAGAGGCGATTATTACCCGTGGTGGTATTAACACCAAAGAGGTTGATCCCAAGACTATGGAGTCCAAGCTGGTTCGGGGACTTTATTTCGCCGGTGAAATTCTCGATTGCGATGCCTACACCGGCGGCTTCAACCTGCAGATCGCCTGGTCAACGGCCTACGCAGCAGCCATGAGCTGCGCAGAAGGGAATTTTGGTTGACAAAAGGAGAAAAATCCAATATAATAGATGAGAATTTTGATTGGAGCAGAAATATGACAGACAGATTATATTCCATTGCGATTGACGGACCTGCCGGTGCGGGCAAAAGCACCATTGCCAGAAAAGCTGCTCAGCAGCTTGGCTTTGTCTATGTTGATACCGGTGCGATCTACCGCACGCTTGCCTACGGTGTCCACGCTTCCGGTGCAAGTCTTGACGCTCTTAAGGAGCAGCTGTCTACCTTTGATGTCCGTCCCTTCTGGACGCAGGACGGTGTTCAGCATATGGTTCTCAACGGTAAGGATGTAACAGCACTGATTCGTGAGCCCCATATTTCTGACCTTACTTCCAAGCTCTCCGCCATTCCTGCCGTGCGGGACTTTCTGCTGGAGACCCAGCGAAAGATTGCCCGTGAGCATAATGTGATTATGGATGGCAGAGATATCGGCACCGTGGTTCTTCCCAATGCAGATGTGAAGATATTCCTTTTTGCCTCCGCGGAGGTCAGAGCAAAGCGCCGCTATCTGGAACTTCAGCAAAAGGGCATTGATCAGCCCTATGATGAGGTACTCCGTGAGATGGAGGATCGGGATTATCGTGACAGCCACCGTGCCGTCGCTCCCCTGAAGCCTGCAGAGGATTCTGTTTTGCTGGATACCTCGGAGCTTGACCTTGCGCAGAGCATTGAAGCTGTCGTAGTAACTATTCGAAAGAAGATTGGAATATGAAGTTTTTTTCTGTAAGGACCTATCGTTTCCTTCGGGCATTGGTTCTTGGAGTTTTTCGCATCATTCATCCCAGAGTGGTTGTTAAAGGAAAAGAAAATATTCCGGAAGGTGCCTGCATTCTCAGCAGCAACCACAGCGCCTTCTCCGATCCCATCTGGCTGGTCGGCTATGCAAATCTGCCTACCATGCCCAGAGTCATGGCGAAACAGGAGCTTTCCAAAGTCCCTGTAATCAGTTGGTTCTGCAAGAAACTGGGTTGCATTTTTGTCAACCGCGATGGAAATGATCTTGTTGCCATTAAAACCGCCATGAAAACCCTCCGCGAAGGAAATAAGATCGTTGTGTTTCCCGAGGGGACACGCGTTCGGGACGGGAAAGCCTCTGAGCCTCATATCGGTGCGGTGTTACTGTCTGCCAGAACCCGGAGCCCCATCGTTCCTGCATATGTTACCATGCGCAAGAAGCTGTTCCGTGCCATTCATGTGATTATCGGCGAGCCTTTCTATCCTGATACCTCCGCAAAGCCTTCTCCCGAAGAACTCGACACAGAAACAGTAACCTTAATGAAGACCATTTATGGATTAGGTGAGGGAATTTGAAGATTCAAATCGCTAAAACCGCCGGCTTTTGCTATGGCGTCAACCGTGCCGTTGATCTTGTAGATCAGGCGATTCGCGACCATAAAAAGGCGGTCACCTTTGGCCCCATTGCCCACAACCGCCATCTGGTCAGTCACTTTGAAGCGCTTGGTGTCAGAGAGTGTTCTTCTGTGGAGGAGATCTCGCCGGATGAGTGTGTGATTATCCGCTCCCACGGAGTACCCCGCGCCATTTATGAGGCGTTGCAGGAACGTTGCGCTGAAGTGATTGACGCAACCTGTCCCTCCGTAAAACGAATTCACAAGCTGGTAGCCGCTGCTCAAGAGCAGGGGAGACAAGCTGTGATCATTGGCACTCCCAGCCACCCTGAGGTCTTAGCCATTGCAGGCTGGTGTAACAATCCGCTGGTCTTCGCGGATGATGGGGAACTGCAAAAATGGCTGGATGAAAGTCCTGATAATAAACTGAAACCCCTTACAATGGTTTCTCAGACTACGAGCACACAATTTTTATGGGATTCTTGCAAGAAAATTGCAAAAAAGGTGTGTACAAATCTCGAAATATTTGATACAATATGCAAAGCGACCGAAAATCGACAGACAGAAGCTGCACTTTTGGCTTCTGAATGTGATGCTATGATTGTGGTGGGCGACCGTCACAGCTCCAATACCGGCCGTCTGGTGCATATCTGCTCGCAGCACTGCAAGCAGGTGAAGCTGGTGGATCATGCCGGCGAATTATGCGCGGAGGATTATTCCGACGCATCTTACATTGGTATCACTGCAGGAGCATCGACCCCTGCGTGGATTATAAAGGAGGTCAATAAGACTATGAGCGAAATTACCAATAACATTGATGTAGTTGAGGAGAGCTTTGAGGCAATGCTCGAAAACTCCATCAAGACTTTCAATAGAGGAGATAAGGTACTTGGTACTGTTGTTGCTATCGGTTCCACTGAAGTCCAGGTCGATCTGGGCACCAAGCATGCCGGTTACATCCCGTATGACGAAGTTAGCGCAGACCCCACTGTAAAGCCTGAGGACATTCTGAATGTCGGCGACGAGATCGAAGTATTCGTCGTTCGTGTCAACGATCAGGAAGGCACCGTTCAGCTGAGCAAGAAGAAGCTGGAAGGCATGAAGGTATGGGACGACGTCGAGGCTGCCTGTGAGAACAAGACCGTCATCGAAGGCGTTATCACCGAAGAGAACAAGGGCGGCGTCGTTGCCAATGT
>JAZNVK010000050.1:0-9561 GCA_045592805.1 Faecousia sp. | reverse complement strand
CTCAGAATATAGGGGACACAGGCCAGAGTTTCTACGTTATTTACGATGGTGGGCTGACCCCACAGACCCTTCACAGCGGGGAAGGGAGGACGGGGACGAGGCATACCACGCTTGCCCTCGATGGAGTTCAGCAGAGCCGTCGCCTCGCCGCAGACGAAGGCGCCTGCGCCCAGACGGATATGTGCGTGGAAGGAGAAACCGCTGCCCAGAATGTTGTCGCCCAGGATGCCTGCCTCGTTCATCTGACGGATGGCATTTCTCAGACGGTTGACAGCGATGGGATACTCTGCACGGACATAGAAATAACCCTCAGAGGCACCGATGGCATAACCGGCGATCATCATGCCCTCGATGACGGCGTAGGGGTTGCCCTCCAGAATGGAGCGATCCATAAAGGCACCGGGGTCGCCCTCGTCGCCGTTGCAGACCACATACTTCTGGTCGGACACGGAATTCCTGGCAAACTGCCACTTGCGGCCGGCAGGGAAACCGCCGCCGCCACGGCCGCGAAGACCGGAGGCCAGCACTTCATCAATAACCTGCTGCGGCTCCATCTTCAGAGCACGCTCCAGACCACGGAAAGCACCGTAGCCCATGGCCTCATTGATGTCCTCGGGGTTGATGACACCGCCGCCGTGGAGGGCAACACGCTTCTGCTTCTTGTAGAAGTTGATGTCATCCTGTTTGGCAACCTTCTCACCGGTGAGAGGCTCAATGTAGAGCAGGCGCTCTACGATGGTGCCGCCCAGAATGTCGGAGTTGAAAATCTCTTCCACATCCTCGACCTTGACCAGACGGTACAGGGTGTCCTCGGGGAAGATCTTCACAAAGGGACCCTGGGAGCAGAAGCCGAAGCAGCCGACGATATTTACGCTGACCTTGTCCTGCAGGCCGTGCTTTTCTACCAGCGCATCGAACTTTGCCTTGATGTCCATGGAATTGGAGGAGATGCAGCCGGTACCGCCGCAGAGCAGGATAGCTCTCTTGCCGTTGCTGCCGTCCAGCTTGGCGGTGAGAGCCTCGGTGCAGGCACAGAGCCTCTGATTCAGTTCGTTAAAATTCTTCATTGGGCAGCCCCTCCCATTTTGCGGTATTCTTCAACAACGCCTGCCACGGCGTCGACGGTCATTTTGGGATAGACCTTGCCGTTGATGGTGACGGCAGGTGCGATGCCGCAGGCACCGATGCAGCGCAGGGCATCGATGGTAAACATGCCGTCGGCAGTGGTCTCGCCGGGACGGATTCTCAGGATCTCGGAGAACTTGTCAATGATCTGCTGGGCTCCCTTGACATAGCAGGCCGTGCCGAGGCAGCAGCCGATGACAAACTTGCCCTTGGGAACCAGGGAGAAGAAGGAATAGAAGGTGACAACACCGTAGATCTCCGCCACAGAGATTCCTGTCTTTTCGGATACGATTTGCTGCACATCCAGAGGAATGTATCCGTATTCATTCTGGATGTCGCTCAGAATCATCATCAGGGGTGTCTTTTCCTCTGCGTAGCGGTCGCAGATCCCGCAGATCTTCTTGACACCGGCCTCACTGATATGAGCCATAATTTACCTCCTTATTTCGTAAAATGTTATTGATACCAAAATACCATAAAAAAAGACTCTGGACATCCGTCTTTACGGATGCCCAGGAAGAAAGCATATTATTTTGGCATAAAATACCGGCTTGATACGCATAACATACCCCAAATCTCTTTTTTACCCCGAAATTCTATCATTTTCTCTTGCAAAAAGCTATATAGTTATGATATTTTATTTATAGATGAAACCTATTGATTGGATTTAGAGGTAACTTATGAATTATAATGTACTTCGGTATTTTTCGGTTCTGGCGGAGGTGGAGCATTATACCATTGCCGCAGCCCGTCTGGGGATCTCCCAGCCCTCCCTCAGTGCTGATATCCACAATCTGGAGAAGGCACTGGGCGGCGTGAAGCTCTTTGAGAAGGTGGGGCGCAATGTCCGCCTGACCGACGAGGGGCGTTTTTATCAGCAGAAGGTGGATGCCGCTCTGAAAGAGCTGCATACAGCATCCCTGATGCTCCGTGACAGTAAAACCTCTGCTCCCGTGGTCATTCATATGGGCTTTGTCTCCGGCACGCTGGACGGCATGGTCGCCCGAAAGATCGCGGAGTACTCTCGGAATAATAAACGTGTCCGTTTCCACTTGGCGGAGAGCTCCGCCGGCAATCTGTTGGATATGGTGCGCCGAGGCAAGCTGGATATGGCCCTTGTGGATTCCACCGACCGTGACCGCAGCCTGCATTTCCGCAAGCTGTACCAGCAGGACTTTGTGGTGGCACTGCCGGAGAACCACCCCCTGACACAGAGAGAACGCATCGATCCCCACGAGGTGGTCTACGAACCCCAGGTGGTATTTAACTACGATGTGAGCAACAGTTTTAAGGAGTGGAGCACCGGTGCGCCCACGGATGAGAGCGTGCTGTGTACCGTAGATACGGCGCAGGCGGCGCTGGATCTGGTGGCGGCCGGTATGGGGATTGCCTTTATACCGGAGCGTTGCGCCCAAAAGCGCCGCGGTGTGCGCTATGTCCCCATGGAGAATTGGCACCAGGCGCTTTATATGTGCATCCTGTATGACAAGTGGCTGGAACCTACGGTATGGGAATTTGTGGAGCTGCTGGTACATACCCTCCGAACCAAACCCCCTGCTTTGTAAAAGAAGAGAAAGAATATGCCCGACACTGCTGAAGTGTCGGGCATAATTATTGGTTATTGTATTACTGAGCGGCCTTCGGGCCCAGCTGTAGCTCATGGGCATAGTCCTTCATAGCTTCAATGCAGATGGCGGCGACCTCTTTAATCTCCATGCCCAGCATTTCGCAGCCACGGCGGATCAGATCACGGTCGCATTTGGCGGCAAATTTCCTGTCCTTGAACTTCTTCATAAAGCCGGAGACCTCCATATCGGTGATGCCGTTGGGTCGCATTCGGGCAGCAGCCTGGATGATTCCCGTCAGCTCGTCCACCGTAAAAAGAGATTTCTCCAGCGGAGTTTGCGGTACAACGTCGTTGAGGATTCCGTAGCCGTGGGAAAGAATGGCGCGCACCTCTTCCTGCGTAAGACCTGCCCGGAGCAGGGGAGCTTCCGTGTGCTGCAGATGTTCCTCGGGGTACTGTTCGTAGTCGAAGTCATGCAAATAGCCAATGGCCTGCCAATGTGCCACGTCTGCCCCAAAGTGTGCTGCAAGACCGCCCATGGCTGCCATTACATTTTTGGCATGGAGGATCAGGTGCTCCTGGGTGGTGGTGTCGCTCAGCAGCTCTTTGGCTCGTTCTAAAGTCAGCATAGTCTCCACTCCTTTACATATAATAATATAATAATTATGTTGATTATAGCACAGATTCTCTGAATCCGCTATCCAAAAATTGAAATAGTGGGTCTCTCTTCCTTGCTTCATAAAAACCGGGCCGAGACCGGAAGTCATGGAGACGAATCAGGTAGTTATTCTATGGTACAGAAAGGAATTCCAATGGCATTTGCATGTTTTGTGCTGTTTGTTGAGCGGTCAACGAATATTTAGCAAAAAAGAAATTTTACAAGGCAAAACTGAGAGAGGTTTACATAATTAGAAGGTTTTCCAAAATGACTGGAAACGTTACAAAAATAGGATTTTTTACATACGTTCCATGGTCAATTGTACGATATGCACAAAAAACTGAAATAATTACAAGAAAAAGGCGGGAAATATTTGTGCAACATTTCGAAGGGGAGAAGCATTGCAAAAACTGGAGGATTTTGATATCATATAGTGGTACATAAAGTTGCCGGAGATCTGTGATATCTCCGTTAAAGCGGGTAAACTCTAAATTTTGACCGAAGAGGGGAGAAGAAGGAATGAAACGTTTCAAAAATGTTCTGCTGTACCGTGTTCTGGCAATGCTGCTGAGTTTGGCGACGCTGCTGTCCCTGGCAGTTATGCCCATCAGTGCTGCAAAGAATACCGATGTTCTCGAAGTGGGAACCTACGCCACCATCACCGGCGGCACCAAGCTCTATTTGGTGCCTAACAGCTGGGATGTGGACGGCGCCTGGTTTGCAGCCTACTTCTATAACAACAGTAGCTCCAATGCCTGGGTCAAGATGACCAAAATGGGAAGCGGCGCTACCTATGTTGCCGAGGCACCCAGTGGCAGCTGGAACAATGTGATATTCTGCCGCATGAATCCCGCATATTCCAGCCCCAGCTGGGACAGTGGCCATGTGTGGAATCAGACCGCCGACCTTACCTACACCAGTCCGAAGGTTGTCTACAGAATGAATAACGGCTCCTTCTCGGCTGGCACATGGTTTACCTATACCGTAGCCGGTTCCCCCGGCCTGTGCGGCTCTGACTGGACTCCCGGCGATACCGCTAACCGTATGACCATGAACAGCCAGGGTCTGCTGGAGATCACTTACAAAGATATTGCGAAGGGCACCTATGAGTTTAAGGTCACCGACGGTTCCTGGACAAATTCCTGGGGCAAGGACGGCGGCTCCTCCAACTATGTGCTCACCCTTACCGAGAAGAGCCATGTGACGATTACTTACAATCCCAAGACCCATGCCATCACAGTGACTACGGTCTCCGCAGCCGGTCTTGAGATCTATTTTGATGCAACCCTCTCCAAGCTGAGCTATGTGGGCAGCACCACTTACGGCACCAACACCATCCCTGTAGCCGGCGCTTCGGTTTACTGCTACTACTGGGTTGACGGCAGCAGTTCCGGCAGCGGCACTGTGAAGATGACCGCCGCTCCCGAGGGCGCTTGGACGGATGTCTATCATGCCACCATTCCTCTCTCTGCGACCCATTTGCTCTTCTACTCCACTGCCGACGGCGGCATTCCCAGCTACGGCACCTGCATGACCTGGGATCAGGAGCTGACCGACTATGTTAAGGGTCTGGAGAAGCCCTGCTTCTACGCTGACTCCAGTGACGAAGCGATTTATTCCTCCACCGGAAAGCGCAGCGGCTATTGGGACAATGCCTACACTGTCCGTGATGCCGAGGCCGGACGGCATACCGATGTGGTGGATATTGGGGCAGCCTCCGGCAGTGCCGATGCGGACTATTATCTCAATACCACCTTCTACGACTGGTATTCCGACTACGAGCTCAACGGCTACAACCGTGATGACTATACCACCGATTTCGGTGACTACAGCTTCGCCAGCCACCGCAACTGGGTGATCTTCCGCCAGCTGAACCAGGCTCTCAGCGATTATTACCGTGCAGCCGGTGTGGATTATCCTGTTTATGTGGGTCATTTCCAGCCCGATGAATACGGCACTACCTCCGCTGATATTCCCTTCAGCGCCATTGCCGATACCATGAACCTCTACGGCTATGCCGATGCCACCGGTTATGGCGACGATCAGTACAGACAGTTCTTTGCCATCAACAACAGCCATCTGGACTGCGGCACCGGTACGGAGAAGTATCTCATGGCAATGCAGGGTCTGGTCAATGCCACTCTGGTCAATGAAGCGCTGTACTCCGACGGCGCTACCGTATTCCCCCTCTTCGACGAAGACTTCATTTTGGGCGATAACAGCAAGAACACCGTCCTGGGTGAGGTGTACAAGAATGTTCAGTTCCCCATGGATCAGCGTGACTATTACAACACCGGTGTTGCTTACTACGTCTTTGACAGCTATGAGACCACTCTGGAGATGAAGCAAAATTCCAACGGCAGCTACATCCTGGAAGAGGTCACCGGCGATGCCCGCTATAACTTCCAGAACCTGACCAGTGGCTCCGGCGGCGTCGAGAAAGCTGTTCTGGACAGCGAGGGCAATCCTGTTCTTGATGACAAGGGCAAGCCGGTTACAGAGCCTGTATTCGGCTTCTTCCCCTTCAACGGCACCTCCGATGCCTGGAAGGCCTCTACCTACAACTACGGCTTCGGCACCCGCTATGACATCTCCTTCAAGCTTACCAGTGACGGCATGATCCTGAACAAGAACGGCGAGAAGGAACCCATCAAGTTCGAGTTCTCCGGCGACGATGACGTCTGGGTCTTCATCGACGGTGCTCTGGTGCTGGATATCGGCGGTGCCCACGGTGCCGTTACCGGCTCCATCGACTTCGCTGCTCAGGAGGCGACGGTCTACGGTGTCAAGTACGGCGGCTCCGCCTCCACGGAGTATACTGCTGACAAGCCCAGGGTTACGAGCTTTAAGCTGAACAAGACTACCACCCATACCCTGACCATGTTCTACATGGAGCGAGGCATGTGGGAATCCAATATGAAGCTGGTCTTCAACATCTCCAACAGCTACCCCGCCACCCTGAACGTGACCAAGGAAGTGGTAGACGGCGCCGATCCCGATCAGCTCTACACAATGAAGGTGAAGCTGGGCGACTCCCTGATTCCCGTTGGCACCGAGTACACCGTAGGCAGCGAGACCCGTACCGTGGCTACCGCCGGTCAGCTGCTGCTCAAGGGCGGCGAGACGGCTTCCATCGTCGGTATCCCCGCCAACACCACCTATGAAGTGACCGAAGTCGCCGGCGACTTCGTGACCTACTTCTTCGGCTCTGCTTCCGATAATTCCACTGTTACCACCACCGCTTCCAATGCCAGCGGCACCCTGAAGGAGGCTACTGCCCACTACATCACCGTGGCCAATGCCGCTGCTGATGAGGTCGTGGTCGTGGACTTCGGTCTGCCCGTCAATGTGACCGTGGAGAACAGCGACAATGCGGAGCTTTATGGCCTCTGCACCGCTACCACTGCCAAGTGGGTCACCTCTGCTCCCAGCAAGAAGACCACCCTCAGCGGCACTTATGGCTCTGCCTCTATCTCCAACGGTAAGATCTGCTACACCCCCGGCAATATGCAGATGAATGGCGTGGACAAGATCGGCTATATCATTAAGTACACCAAGGAAGGCAAGACCTACTACTATTACGGCACCCTCACCGTAGTTCCCGCAACCACCATCTATTACGAGGACAGCTTTGTGAACTTCTCCGGCTCCTGGAAAACCGACAAGAGCACCATCAACGGCACCCAGGGCGAGGATCACCCCGGCATCAATGAAGAGCTGACCTATGATGCCAACTTCATCTATGGCTACGATGATGCCTATATCACCTCTACCACCCACTCCATGGGTTCCGCACAGAAGGTGCACGTGACCGCTGCTAACAGCAGCGCCTGGCCCACCGCCACCTTCACCTTCACCGGCACGGGCTTTGACGTGGTGAGCGTTACCAGCAATACCACCGGCTTCATCACCTGTCAGGTCTATCAGGGAAACCAGACCTCTACGGTCTATAAGAGCTGGGTCGTGGATACCTACTATGGCTACACCAGAAAGCTGGATTCCACCAATCCCTGGATCAAGTACACCTGGACCTACGACGGCACTCGCTGGAGCGGCGTCAAGGAGCTGGTGACCAGAAAGGGCAGCGATGCCTCTACCTCCGTTCCCACCAATCCCCGGAAGGGAACCACCTACATCCGCTACGAGGAGAACTATGTCTGGACACCTGCCACCGGCAGCGGCAATCCCCTCTATCAGATCCCTGTGATCAAGAGCCCCGAACTGACCTATGGCACCTATACCGTGGTCATTACTCCTACCTATATTCCCTTCTTTGACCACACCGGCGACGGCGGCTACGACTTCTACATGGATGCTGTCCGCGTCTATGCGCCTGCCCAGAATATGGAGAGCTACTACCTCCTGGATGGCGAAGCCTATCCCCAGTATGTGGAGCTGCGCCAGACCCTGCTCACCGATACCAACGATAATGTGGACGGTATCAGCCTCATTGACGGTATCACCGGCGGTAGCCTGGAGGAGTACGAGGCCTACGGCCCCAACAATGAGATCTACCTGAACAGTAAGCATGCAGTGGCTTTCTCCATCAGCAACGCCAAGAACATTGCCAATGTCCATGTAGGCGCTAAGATCTTCGATAAGACTGCCACTTTGCACTATGCCATTCTCAACGGCAGTACCACCAAGGCCAGCGGCGACATCACCGTCAGCTCTCATACGGATCTGTTCTACAGCATTTCCAAGAATTACACCCCTGTCAACGGCGACCTGATCGTCCTGACCAATACCGGCAGCAATGTCCTTACTCTGACCAATCTGAAGATCACCTACGCTGCCAAGCCCACTACAGATGCCAAGCTGACTATCAACGCTGCCCAGACCAAGTCCGCAGGTGTCTATGTCAGCACCAAGCTGGCAGGTATGGTCGGAGCGGATCACCGTGTCCTGCCTCTGAGCCTGGGTCACAGCGTCAGCTTCGAGAGCGATCTGCAGATGAACTACCGCATCAAGCTCAGCGATCTGGAGGGCTATGATGTACAGAGCGCTTACCTGATCGTCGAGAAGGACATCTACTCCAACAAGGGAGAAGCCAATGTTGAGACCCTGCGTCTGCAGCCGGATCTGACCTCCGATCCCAGCCGCATGATCTTCCATCTGACGGGCATTCAGTCCGTGGAGATGGGCAGCGAGCTCAGAGCGGTGCTCTACATTACCGACACCATGGGCAGAAGCTACGAAACTCCTGTGGATACCAGTTCCATTCTGGCCTATGCACAGCTTTGCTTCGACTACTATTCCTACGAGAGTGATCCCCAGCTGTACCGTCTGCTGATCGATACGCTGAACTACGGCGCAGCCGCTCAGATCTGCTTTAACAGACGCATCGATTGCCTGGTCAATGCCGGCATGGATGCCTACCAGCAGTATGCCACCACAGAGCTTTCTGCTGAACTGGATGATGTGAAGGTGGTCAACGGAGAGCAGGGAACTGCTGTCAGCAAGATGGGCTTCACCGTCAATTTCGCTGACAAGCTGGGTCTTAACGCAAAGCTCACCGTCAATGAGGGCGCAGAGATCACCTCTGTCCTGGTAACGGATGCAGAGGGCAATGTCCTTGCCACCCTGACCGACTTCACCCAACTGGAGGACGGCAGACTTCAGGTAACCTACAGCCAGATCAATGCAACCCAGATGCGCAATATGTACTACTTCACCGCCTATGCCGGTGAGACAGCGGTCAGCAGCACCGTTGGCTACAGCATTGAAGCCTACGCAAGAAGCTGCATCGCAGGCAGCGATCTTGCCCTGGCCAAGCTGACCCGCAATTGTATGTACTACGGCGACAGCGCGGTCGCATTCTTCAGCGCCAATGCAGCAAAGGAGGAGAGCAAGTGAAAAAAGAATATCGAAAGCCCTGGCTCTGGTATGAGAACTTCCAGCTCTCCCAGTCCATTGCCAGCGGATGCGAAGGCATTGCCAATTATACGGAGGGCATGTGCTCCGTCACCCTGACGGGCCCCGGCTATAACCTGGTGCTGTTCAGCGACAGCAATATCTGCCGTGACACGCCCCCCAACCTCGATGATTACCTGTGCTATCACGCACCTACGGAGGCAAATAACGTATTTTCCTCCTGACAGAAACACCCTCTGCCGATCTTTTTGGGATCGGCAGAGGGTGATTTTTGCAATTAGCAAGCGTAAAATGTAAATATGAATAAATGGGCACCTCTAAAAACTCTCTTCCGGCG
>JAZNVK010000049.1:0-10540 GCA_045592805.1 Faecousia sp. | reverse complement strand
CTGAACGCTGTCGTCGAGGGTGCTGTCTCCGTCGCCGAGATCAACGCCGCCATGAAGGCCGCTACCAACGAGTCCTACGGCTACACCGAGGACGAGATCGTCTCCTCCGATGTCATCGGCATGCGCTTCGGTTCCCTGTTTGACGCCACTCAGACCATGGTTATGGATCTGGGCAACGGCTGCACTCAGGTTCAGGTTGTCTCCTGGTACGACAACGAGAACTCCTACACCAGCCAGATGTGCCGCACCATCAAGCACTTCGCTGAGCTGCTGTAATTTCCTGAATCGATCCAAGGCTGCTGCAAAACCAAAGTTTTGCAGCAGCCTTTTGTTGAACTGTGATAAAGTTACAGAAATCTTCGGGAAAATGGGGGATCATAAGGCCATAAAGAAAAACAAGGAGGACAAAACAATGTCTGCAAAGAAATTAACCAATCAGAATTTTAACCTTGAGATCAATGGCAGCACCAATCCCGTACTGGTGGACTTCTGGGCCTCCTGGTGCGGCCCCTGCAGAGCCCTTTCTCCCATTGTGGAGCAGATCGCTGAGGAACACCCCGAGTATCTGGTAGCGAAGGTAAATATTGACGAAGAGCCTGAGCTGGCACAGCGTTTCGGTGTGATGACCATTCCCACCCTCATCGTTTTTGAGGGCGGCCAGGAGAAGCGCCGCAGTGTGGGTGTTCGTCCCAAGCAGCAGATCCTGGAGCTGTTAAAGTAAAGCGTAAGCGGAAATCTACCACAATAGACAGCGTAGGGGCGCACCCATGTGTGCGCCCGAAAAATGCAATGCCTGCAACGGGCGCACACATGGGTGCGCCCCTACTGTTCGCTAAATTGACCTTTGTCGTTTCACGCATCAGCGCCGGAGGATCGGCAATGAAAGGAGTCCTTATGGATAAGATCTACGATATGATTATTATCGGCGGTGGCCCGGCCGGTTATACCGCCGCCCTCTACGCCGCCCGTGCCGGTTTGGATGCGGTTCTGGTGGAGAAGGTCACTGTCGGAGGCCAGATGACCCAGACCATGGCCATCGATAATTACCCCGGCATCCCCGAAACGGTGGATGGCTACACCCTGGGCATGCAGATGCAGCAGGGGGCAGAGCGCTTCGGTGCCAAGACCCGCTTTGCAGAGGTCACAGCCGTGGAACTGACAGGACAAATCAAGCAGATCCACACCGATGAGGGTCTGCTCTCTGCCCGTACGGTGGTCATCGCCACCGGTGCAGATCACCGCCACCTGGGCTTACCCGAAGAGGAGACTCTGATCGGCCGTGGCGTGGGCTACTGCGCCGCCTGCGACGGGATGCTCTACCGCAATAAGACCGTGGCCGTGGTCGGTGGCGGCGAGTCTGCCGCAGCCGATGCCCTGCACCTTTCCAAGATCTGCAGGAAGGTCTACCTCATCCACCGCAGAGATACCCTCCGTGCTGCCAAGACCGCCTTTGATGCCCTGCAGCGGCAGGAGAATGTGGAGCTGATCCTCCAAAGCGAGGTGGTTGGCCTGCAGGCGGATGACAGATTGCAGAGCATACTGGTAAAAAACCGCCTCACAGATGAAATTCAGAACCTGGAGGTTCAGGGACTATTTATCTCCATCGGCAGAGATCCTGCCTCCGCTCTCTTTGCGGGTCAGCTGGAGCTGGATCAGGGGGGCTATATCCGGGCAGGGGAGAGCACCGAGACCAATCTTCCCGGTGTCTTTGCTGTGGGCGATGTGCGCACCAAGGCGGTACGCCAGATCGTCACCGCCGCTGCCGACGGCGCTGTGGCCGTCCACTACGCCCAGGAATATTTACAGAAAAACCCTCTTGCATAAAGAGGGGGACTGTGCTATAATCTCTTTGCAATTGAATAGGGATAACGGGTGTCGGAGCCGACTGCGCTCCGGTGAAAAGGGAAGCAGGTGCGAATCCTGCACGAACTCGTCGCTGTAAGGAGGGAGTTTGTATCCAACCATGTCACTGGCAATTTGCCGGGAAGACGGATGCAAGCTGTGATCTCCAAGTCAGAAGACCTGCCTGTTGTCGTCACTTGCATCGCCACGAGTCATTGGCTGAAGCATAGTCCGGAATGTGTTTTCAGGACCCTTTGCTCAGTGGCGAGGGGTCCGTTTTTTTGCGAGTCTCAAGAAAACTATCTGAAAAGGAGAACACAAACCATGAAGAAAACAATTCTGATCGTCGTCGCAGCCGTCCTGGTGGTGGCTCTGATGCTGGGTGCCTACTTCCTCTTCCGTGAGAAAGCCACTCAAGGCGAGAAGGCCATTACCATCACCGTCATCGACTCCACCGGTAAGGAGACAGTCTACGAGCTGAACACCGATGCCCTCTACCTGATCCAGGCTATGGACGAGGCAGAAGGTCTGACCTACGAGGGCGAAGAAGGCCCTTACGGCATGATGATCTCCCATATCAACGGGGAGAAGGCTGTCTACGAAGAGGATAACGCCTACTGGGGCTTCAATGTCAATGGTGACTACTGCAACTACGGCGTTTCCGAGCAGCCCGTCAATGACGGCGATGCCTTCGAGATCGTCTATACCCCCGCATGAGCCAATCCAGAGGAAAAACCGCTGCAAGGGACATCTGCCTCATTGGTCTGATGGTGGCAGTGATCGAGGCGTGTAAAATGGCCATGGCATCCCTGCCCAATATCGAGCTGACCAGCTTCTGGCTGATCCTCTTCACCCTCTATTTCGGTAAAAGGATCTTCTTTGTGGTGCCGGTCTTTATCCTCATTGAGGGGGCGGTATTCGGCTTCGGCCTGTGGTGGATCATGTATCTGTATGCCTGGCCGCTGCTGGTGCTCATCACTTATTTCTTCCGCAAAGTGGATTCGGCGCTTATGTGGGCGCTGATCTCCGGTGCCTTCGGCCTTGCCTTCGGTGCGCTGTGTGCTCTGCCCAATATTTTCATCGGCACTGTGGACGGCGGTCTGCTGAATGGCTTCCGCATGGCCTTTTCCTATTGGATCGCCGGTATTCCCTTTGATCTGCTCCATTGCGGTGGCAATTTTGCCCTGATGCTGATCCTCTTCCGCCCCGTCTCTGCCATCATGAAAAAGCTGGGCAGCCGAGACCTGCCCCGGAACGCATAAAGCAAAACAGGCAGTGCCGCACAACGGCACTGCCTGTAGTTTATACATCTCCGTGAAAGGTCAATTTATCTTAGGTGAATGACCAATGATGAATAGTGAATAACTCAGGGCTCCGCCCATGGAATTGAAATAAAGTCAAATAGATGTTTATCGGTGAGGCTAAGGACTAATAACTAAGAACTAATAACTGAGGTATCGGCTCCAACCATGAGATTTGAAATATAGTCAAATAGATGTTTATCGAACTGTTGCAGTTCTGCACGACACCGTAGGGGCGCACCCACGTGTGCGCCCGTGGCAGTACCGAACCGGTGAATGGTGAATAGAGAATGGTGAATGATGGTGGTGTCGGCTCCGCCGACGGGAGTTGAAATAAAATCAAATCGATGTTTATCGGTCTGTTGCATGTACCCCAAAGCTGTGCTGCACCTATAATGCTTCCCCCGGGGGGAAGCTGTCAGCGAAGCTGACTGAAGAGGAATGCGGGCGGAAATGTTGGTTTTTCGCCTCTGTATAGACTTCAAATCAAACTTTTAGACATCGCCGTTCCTCTTCCGAGTCGCCTTTGGCGACCCACCTTCCCCCCGGGGGAAGGGATCTGCTTCGCAGATAAAACAGTTCGGCAAATTTCTGTTTGACTTACTGGGCAAAGGATGACGTTTGCCGTAGTGCTTCTGTTTTCAAAGTCCTCTTGTCTAAATAGGCGCGGTTTACATAATTATATTATGGTAAATTTGCAGAGCTGTTGTGGGTGCGTACTCATCGGCAGTGCCACGGGCGATTGATAATCGCCCCTACGCATTCTGACGGTAGTGCGGCAGGTCTCGGCGCGCCTGGTAGTCGCGCCCTTTAACAAGGGAGGCTTTGGCTGCAGGCAAACAGCCCGGCAAATTTCTGTTTGACGGAATCGGTATTCCAAATCCGTGGTGCAGGTATGCTTTTGTTTCCGGCTCTTCGTTTTTTGCTCCCGGGCAGAACGTCTATTCGATCCGCTTGGAGGGCTTCAGGTAGCGCTCCTCCTCGGAGAAGACGCAGCCGCAGTATTTCTGCATATAGAAGCCGTGCTCCCGGGCGAAGTCCTGTCCTGCCCGAAAATAGGGTCGGAAATCCCGATAGAGGAACTCCACTCCGAATTCCTTCGCTGCCCGTTCCGCCGTTTCCCGCATGAGCTCGTGGTTCTGGTAGGGGCTGATGAACAGAGAGGAGGTAAAGGAGTCAAAGCCGCCCTCCGCCGCCATCTGAGCAGCAGCCAAAAAGCGCATTTCATAGCACTTGCCGCAGCGGTGGGCGATGTCCTCCGCCACCGCCCGGACAAAGGGACGCAGGGCATACTGATCCCGTTCAATGAGCTTCAGATCGATCTCGGCGGCGTAGTCCCGCAGGCAGTTGCGACGGGCGCGGTACTCCGTGAAGGGGTGGATATTGGGGTTGTACCAGAAGCCTGTGACCTCCAGGCCGTCGGTACGCAGCACCTCAATGCACTGATTGGCGCAGGGGGCGCAGCAGATATGCAGTAAAGTATTCATAAGCTTACCTCAGATCGTTTGAATAAGGAATCCATTGTTCCTCTTTTTATGAATTATATCATATCTCCCTCCACAGGACAAGGTGTCAAAAATCGCAGACAAATTTTGTTTATTTTTCCATGTGGAAATCCCTTTTTCTCTATGGTATACTAAATCAAATATATTGGAGCGAAAGGATGATCTGTTATGCCTCTTCCCAACGAAACCTACGCCCAGCGAATCCAGCGCAAGCTGATGAAAAAGCAGTACATCGTCGAAGTCGCCACCGGCCGCAAGAAGGCCGATCTGGTGCTGAAGAACGCCACCTATGTCAATGTCTTCTCCAACGAGCTCTGCCAGGGCGATATTGCCGTGGCCAAGGGTCAGATCGTGGGCATGGGCAGCTATGAGGGCGAGAATGAAGTGGATGTCAGCGGCAAGATCGTCTGCCCCGGCTTCATCGATGCCCACATCCATCTGGAGAGCTCCCTGGTGAGTCCCAAGGAGTTCGCCAAGGCGGTGCTGCCCCACGGCACTACCACCGTCATCACCGACCCCCACGAGATCACCAATGTCATGGGTACCGACGGCATCGACTACATGCTCCAGGCCACGGAGGGTCTGCCCATTGACGTGCGTTTCATGCTGCCCAGCTGCGTGCCTGCCACCCCTCTGGACGAGGCCGGCGCCAATCTGGACTACCGTGCCATTGACTCCTTCTACGACCATCCCCGTGTACAGGGTCTGGCGGAGATGATGAACTTTGTGGGTGTCATCGGCGGCGATACGGAGGTCATCTCCAAGATCGTAGCCGCCCAGGCGCACCATAAGAAGATCGACGGCCATGCCCCCGGCATCGAGGGCAAGGATCTGGCGGCCTATGTGGCAGCCGGTGTGTACTCCGACCACGAGTGCTCCGACCCCGAGGATGCCATGCGCAAGCTGCGCAACGGCCAGTTCATCATGGTCCGTGACGGCACGGCCGCCCGTAATCTGGAGGCTCTGGTGGAGATCTTGAAGCAGCCCTACTATGACCGCTGCATGTTCTGCACCGACGACAAGCACCCCATCGACCTGCTGGAGAAGGGTCACATCGACTATATCATCAAGAACGCCATCTCCTACGGCGTAGATCCCATTGTGGCTGTCAAGACCGCCTGCCACAACCCCGCCCGTTACTTCGCCCTGAACAACCGCGGCGCCATCGCCCCCGGCTATCTGGCGGACTTCGCCATCATTGACAATTTTGAGAATTTCAATGTGGAAATGGTCTTTAAGAAGGGCGTGCTCACCTGCAAGAACGGCGAGGTGCAGCCCTTCAAGGAGCCGGAGATCGACGAATATCTGGCAAAGCGTGCCACCGATACCTTCCACGTTGCCCACCTGACCGCTGCCGATTTTGCTGACGAGCGCCCCAGAGGTGTCATCGGCATGATCCCCGGAGAGATCGTCTCCACGGACAACGGCTACGCCACCTGTGTGGATATGGAGAAGGATATCCTGAAGATCGCCGTCATTGAGCGTCATAAGAACACCCGTCATATCGGCATCGGCTACCTCCAGGGCTACGGCCTGAAGAGCGGCGCCGTGGCCACCTCCATCTCCCACGACTCCCACAATATCATTGTGGTAGGCACCAACGAGGAGGATATGGCCTTCGCCGCTAACCGCATCGTGGAGAACCGTGGTGGCATTACCGTGGTGGAGAACGGCACGGTGCTGGGCGAGGTGGTGCTGGAGATCGCCGGTCTCATGAGCGACGACAGCCTGATCTCTGTGAACAACAAGCTGGAGATCGCCAAGGAGCAGGCCTTCCGTCTGGGTGTCTCCCGTGGTGTTGACCCCTTCATGACCCTGTCCTTCATGTCCCTGCCCGTGATCCCCACCCTCCGTCTGACCACCCGTGGTGTCATTGACGTCATTAAGCAGCAGTATATTTAAGGAGCGATACCATGTCCTTTTCCGAATTTGTCCGTGCCTGTGAAGCCTCCTCTACTGTGCAGGCTGTTCAGGCGCTGTGCCTGAATTCCACGGAGGTTCTGGCCTCCTACTGCAAGTACCCCTACCGCATGGACACCCCCAAGCTCTTCTACTCCATGACCAAGACCGTCAGTTCCCTTGCCATCGGCATTGCGGAGGATCAGGGGCTGCTGTCCGTGGAGGATCCCATTGTAAAATTCTTCCCCGACCTGCTGCCGGAGCAGCCCCACCCCAATCTGGAGAAGATCACCGTCCGCCACCTGCTGACCATGTCCTGCGGTATCGATACGGACACCTATCCCCAGCTTTTCGTCCAAGACAACTGGCCCCGTGCCTTCCTGGCCCAGGACTTCCCCAAGGAACCGGGTACCCACTTCCTCTACTGCACCCACGGCTCCCATATGCTCTCCGCCATTATCACCCGTGTCAGCGGCCTGAGCTTAGAGGACTTTGTGAACCGCTACCTCTTCCACCCCATGGGCATTTACGAGGCAAAATGGGAGCACTCTCCCGAGGGTCTCACCGCCGGCGGCATGGGTCTGAGCCTGCGCCCCGACTCTCTGGCCAAAATCGCCCGACTCTTCCTGGGCAAGGGTGTCTACGAGGGCAAGCGGCTGCTGTCTCAGCGCTATCTGGACATGGCCACCACCACTCAGATCATCAAGCAGGACTATGTAAATGACCCCAGCTACGAGTACTTCGGCCACCGCTACGGCTTCCAGATTCACGTGGGCAAGGAGGACTACTACCGCATGGAGGGCTCCTTCGGTCAGCTCTGTCTGGTGGCACCGGATCGGGATCTGGCGGTGCTGGTCTTCTGCCAGAATACCAATTTCGAGCATCTGCTGCAGCTGGTCTATACCCACATCTTAAAGGGTGACCAGCCCTCCGGTCATTATGAAATCGGCACGCCTTCCCAGCCGCAGGAACTCCGGGAGGAACTGCCTCTCGGCACCTATGCCATGGAGGAGAACCACCTGGGTCTGCAGCAGCTGACGCTGCGCAAGGCGGAGGAGGACTACGAGGCGGTGCTGCGCTTTGCCGCTTATGAGAATGTGATCCGCTTCTCGCCTGAGGGCGATCGGGGCGGCAGAATGGTCTTCGTGAAGGATCTGGAGGATCATCTGCAGGAGTATGTCTGCCGGAGCAGTTTTGAACCCCTGCACCTGAAGACCTTCCTCATCGAGACCCCCTATGTGGCGGAGTATATTTTCCGCCCCGAGGGCGAAGAGCTGCAGCTGGACTTCAGGATCAATGTCAGCTTCACCCTCCACGATTGCAGCATCCGCGGCAAAAAAATCGGATAAAACAAAACCACCCGAATTTTTCGGGTGGTTTTTCAGTTTGTCAAAAAAGTCTCGTGGTATGCTATATCATTGTTATGAGAAGAAAGCACTTTCATTTACAGCTGTCATTGCGAGGAAGGGCAAAGCCCTGACGTGGCAATCCGTTTCCCCCCGGCAGTTCCGATCATCCGGGGCAGTTCCAAAAGAAGGACGGATTGCCACACCAGTCTGCGGACTGGTTCGCAATGACATGGAACACCGCTCCTGCCTGCGGTATGCGCTGCAGAAGCTGCGTACCCTTTGCAGGCGCAAATGAAAATTTGGTATAAAAACGATAGTTTTTCAAGCAGCAGGCTTCTGCTTCTTGTGGCCGTAGAGCAGGGCGCAGGTCAGGGTGGTCAGAGGCACGGCAAGAATGACGCCGATACCGCTGGATACGGAGCTGATGATCTCGATGCCCAGGAAGCTGGAGGCCATGAACTGGTGCCAGCTTAAATTCAGAGAGTACAGGTACAAAATCAGCACCGTGCTGCTGCCCAGAATGGCAAGGATCAGGGTGTTGGTCATGGTGCCTACCATGTTCCGGCCGATGTTCATGCCGGATTTCCACAGGGCCTTGGCGTTGAGGCTGGGGTCAACGGCCTTCAGCTCGCTGAGGGCGGAGGAGATGGACATGGCAACGTCCATGACAGCGCCCAGGGAGGAGATGATCACACCTGCCACCAGCAGGCCACGGATGCCCACAGGCGTGCCGGTCTGGCGGAGCTGCAGCAGCGCCTCGGCATCGTTGGCACGGAGACCGTCCAGATGGAGCAGCTTCTGGGCGAGGATGCCGAAGAGCATGGCAAAGGCCATGCCTGCCACTGTACCGATGCAGGCGCAGCCGACTTTTTTGCTGCAGCCGCCCAGAATCACGAAGCAGGCCACCGCCACCATGGAGCACAGCACAAAGGCTGTGGGAATGGGCGGCCAGCCCTTCAGCAGCAGGGGCAGGAAGACGAAGAGCAGCATGACCACCGTCAGCACCAGACCCAGAATGGACTTTGCGCCGGTTTTACCGCCCACCAGCACTGCCGCCAGGACAAAGAGCCCCAGAATCAGGAAGACGAAGGGGGCTCGGTTAAATTCATAGACCGTGGCGGTGACATCGCCGGAGGAATAGGTGTTGATGATCAGCACCACACTCTGCCCCACCCGGGCAGGCTCGGAGTACATGGGACCTACGGCGTTCAGCGCCATGAGGGTCTTGCCCTTGTACTGTCCGGAGGTGATCTCCACCAGCAGCTGCTGCTCTCCACGGTAGGCGTCCTCCGCTACGGGGTCAGGCTCGCTGTTGTCCGTCAGGATCTGGCGCACGGTGCCACGCTCGTACTCGGCATAGTCCGTGGGGGTGAAGGGGATCTCCTCCGTACCGGAATTGGCATAGAAATACAGACCGGCAAAGCTGCCCAGCAGCAGCGCCAGGGTCACAATAGTCAATAAAATCCGCTTTTTCGACAGGGGAGCGGTGTTTTTCTGTTTCATGGCGACCTCCCGAGGGGATGATGCATATAGCATAACAGCGGAAATTGCCTCTGTCAAGAGGTGAAAACTTTCCCGGGATTTTTCCACGATTTTGCATAGCTTCAAGAATTTCGGTCATCCTATGAGCGTAAATCATCATAGGAGGAAGAATTATGAAAAAATTGATTGCCTGCATCAGCCTCTCTGCCCTCTGCCTGCTGCCCCTGGGGAGCATGGCCGCAGCGGCGGAACCTCAGGTGCTGAGCCATAGCCAATATTGCTTCACCCATACGGACTTCTCCCAAGAGGTCAGTGTCAGCGGCATTTTTGTCACAGAAGTCCCCGCCGCCTCCCTGGCCACAGTGAAGCTGGGCAGCCGCACCATCTGCCCCGGTGATGTACTGTGCAGCGAGGATCTGCCCTGTCTGCGCCTGCAGCCCGTAGAGGGGGAGGAGGGCGAGGCAGTGCTGCGCTACTGTCCCATCTACGGCACGGTTCTGGGGGAGCCGGACGAGCTGCGCATCCGTGTCTGCTCCGGCAGAAATCAGGCGCCCAAGGGGGAAAACGGGCAGCTGGAGACCTATAAAAATGTGGCCAACGAGGGACAGCTTCGGGGCAGTGATCCGGAGAACGGCCTCCTGAGCTTCCGCCTGGAGGAGGCACCCAAACGGGGCAGTGTGGTGGTGGAGACCGACGGCCGGTTTGTCTACACCCCCAAGAAAAATAAGGTGGGCGAGGATCAGTTCACCTTTACGGTCACCGACGAGGCGGGCAATGTCTCTGCTCCCGCTACGGTGAAGATCACCATTCTCAAGCCCACGGATGCCCTGAGCTTTGCGGATCTGGAGGGCAGTAACGATGTCTTTGAGGCCATGTGGATGCAGCAGCAGGGTCTGACCGGCGGTCGCCGGATCGGGGAGCTCTGCTGCTTCGCACCCGGGGAGACCGTGAGCCGTGGAGAGTTTCTGCTGATGGTCATGAAGCTCTGGGAGGTAGCACCGGAGGCCACGGAGACGCCCTGCTTTGCCGATGAGGATGCCGCCTGGCTGCAGCCCTGGCTCACCGCCGCCCTGCGCCACGGTCTGATCCGTGGCGAGGCAGGGGAAAAGGGGCTGCAGTTCCGCAGCAACGACCCCATCACCGGTGCCGAGGCGGCGGTGAT
>JAZNVK010000048.1:0-25458 GCA_045592805.1 Faecousia sp. | reverse complement strand
AGCATCGAACAGGGAGCCGAAGCGCATGCCGATGATGTCGGAGGAAACGATCTCGTCCTCGTTGTAGCCGTAGGACTCGGTGGCAGCAGCCTTCATGGCAGCGTTGATCTCGTCCTTGGTAACTTCCTTAGCAACAACAGCGTTCAGGATGGTGGTGGAGCCGGTGGGGGTGGGGATTCTCTGAGCAGCGCCGATCAGCTTGCCGTTCAGCTCGGGGATAACCAGGCCGATAGCCTTGGCAGCGCCGGTGGAGTTGGGAACGATGTTCACTGCAGCAGCGCGGGAGCGGCGCAGGTCGCCCTTTCTCTGGGGACCGTCCAGAATCATCTGGTCGCCGGTGTAAGCGTGGATGGTGCACATAATGCCGGACTCGATGGGAGCCAGGTCATTCAGAGCCTTAGCCATGGGAGCCAGGCAGTTGGTGGTGCAGGAAGCAGCGGAGATGATGTTGTCTTCCTTGGTCAGGGTCTCGTGGTTGACATTGTAAACGATGGTGGGCAGATCGTTGCCTGCGGGAGCAGAGATAACGACCTTCTTGGCGCCGGCGTCGATATGAGCCTGAGCCTTAGCCTTGGAAGTGTAGAAGCCGGTGCATTCCAGAACGACGTCTACATCCAGCTCGCCCCAGGGGAGCTCAGCGGCGTTAGCCTTGGCATAGATGGTGATGGTCTTGCCGTCGACAACGATGTTGTCCTCGCCGGCCTCGACAGTGTGAGTGCCGAAGGGAGCAGCGTAGGCGCCCTGAGTGGTATCGTACTTCAGCAGATGAGCCAGCATCTTGGGGGAGGTCAGGTCGTTGATAGCAACGATCTCATAACCCTCAGCGCCGAACATCTGACGGAAAGCCAGACGGCCGATACGACCAAAGCCATTGATAGCAACTTTTACAGACATAGTTAGTTTCCTCCAGTTTTTAGCTGTACCGCTTGGGCGGCACGCAGTATGTTTTCACAACGCTTATTATTATATACGATTTTTTCTCACTTGGCAACTATCAAAATTCATCAAAAAAGGGTTTTTTCCAATTATTTTTTCATTCAAAGCGGATATCAGAGGATTCCAAGCTCCCGCAGCTTGTCCAGAAACTCCCGAACGTCCTGCTGCAGCTCCTCCCGCTGTACATCGTAGTCCTCCAAAAGGCGATCCACAATCTCCTCTTCGGTCTCTACCTCGTCCAGCATTTTCCAGATCTCACCGCCCACCTCGTTGAGGGTGAGCATACCGTTTAAATCCAGAGCGGTCTTGCCCGTAGGCACCAGGAGCAGATCTCCGGCGATCTCACGGAGCACAAAATCAAGCTTTTTCTTCATGGTTTCCTCCTATTTTTGCTGCTTCCGCCGCCGCCAAAAGGAAGCTGTGACGGGTAAGCTCGCAGACATATTCCGGTGTTTGATCAAAAGTGCCGCTTTCGCAGTAGCACATGGCAGCGCAGACATGGCAGCCGTGGCGGTATTGGCAGGTGCTGCATTTGGCAGGCAGACGGATCTCTCTGACCCGATCACGTACCTGCTCCCAGGCAGCTTGCAGACCGGTTTCCAGCACGTTGACGCCGGGCTCCGGCAGCATACCGCAGGGGCTGAGCTTACCGTCCCAGGAGAGCCAGAAGGAGCTTCTGCCGGCACGGCAGCGCATTTCAGAGCCTACCTGACCTTCGCAGTCGTCGGTAGTCTCGTTGGGAATTCCCTCTGCCAGATTCTTTGCATAGCGCAGGAACTGCTCGTCGTCCATCCGCAGGCGGTTGTAGCTGATCTCGCACTGCGCCGCCTCCTGGGCGGACATACGGAAGCCCTTGCCGAACTGGCCGGTGACCCGCACCGGTGGGAACATATAGGAAGCTGCCTGGGTATGAACGCCAAGCTCCCTGGCCTTCTCGTAGACCGCCTGCATATCCTTGCGGTTGGCATCGGTGAGGGACATATTCAGCTTCACGTCCACCCCGGCCTGCCGCAGGGCATGGATATTCTCCACAATGCGCTCATAGGCGGGAATGCCGCAGAGCTCGGCATAGGTCTCGTTGCTGACACCGTAGAGGGAGAGATTGATACGGTAGGGCGGATCGTTTTTGAACAGCTCCAGCAGCTCCCCTCTTAAGAGAAATCCATTGGAATTGACGGAGATCATCAGCCCCATTTTCTTCAGCGCCTTATAGATCTCGGGAAAATCCGGCCGCAGGGTAGGCTCACCGCCGGTGATCAGCAGGAAGACCACACCGGCCTCACAGGCCTGTCGGCCCAGGTCGATCCACTCCGCTGCGGTCAGTTCCCTGCCCCGCCGCTCCTGTTCCTCCTTGCTCAGGTGGACATAGCACATTTTACAATTGAAATTACATCTTGGGGTCAGTTCAAAATTGGCTGCCGCCGGAAAACCGCAGTGGGCCGCCTTGGCATGGATGGCTCTGGCCAGACGGGGCTCCACACTGGTACGGATCTCGCTCATAGGGACTCACCTTCTCTCAATTTCTGAAGGGCATTTTCCAAACAAATCACTGCGCTTTCATCGGGCAGGCAGGACAGCAGGAACACAGGCACCTGCTCTGCCACACGGATGGCAAGCGACAGCGCCTGCTCCCGGTCGCCCTCGTGCCAGCTCTGGCAGATCACACCGGTCATGAGGCGGATCACCGCCTTGCCGCCCTGCAGAGGGGTCAGAACATTTTCCCTCCCCTGCTCCAAGACCACAATGGCCTTAAGGGGCGCTGCAGCATTTTCGCAGATGCCGGAGGTACCGCTGTAGGGCAGGCCGGAGGCATAAACAGGGCTGTTTTTGCACAAAAGCAGCGCCTTATCGCCGTTGATCACTTTTGCACCCCGGTGGCGCTGCCACAGGGCTGCCTGGGTGGACTTCCCCACCCCACAGGGGGCGGTAAAGAGGATGGCTCTTCCGTCCAGCTGGATATGGGAGGCATGGAGGGGCAGCGCCTCTGCCCACAGCGCCAGATGCTCAAAAGCGGTGCAGGAGTCCACGCAATGAGGCACATTGCTGCAATCGGGGGCAACGGTCAGAACCGCACGGCGATCCCCATAGTCTACACAGGCATACTCCCAGCATCTGCCCTGATATCGGGCAAGAAAACGGCGCTGCCAGCCGTCCCTGCTGCGGTAGATCACATCATCGGCGGTCTGCTGCAGCAGCTCTGCCCCCACAGGAGGGGGAGGCAGCGTGCCCTGCCGCAGTTCAACGGAAAAATCCGCCTCTGCGGCCTCGGTGGCAAAGGTCTCCGTCACCGTGCCGCACAGCAGCTCAGTCTGCCCCTCATAAGCCACACGTAGGCTGCCGAAGGCCACATACTTACTGCTCATAGACAATAAAGACCAGCTCGCTGCCGGCGACCGTATAGTTCTCACAAATAAACTGCGCCACCGCACCACCTGCCACACCGCTGCTCAGGGTCTTGCGATAGGTAATACCACCGATATAGACACCGTTGGAGACGTTCTTGTAATAGATGGCAAGATTGCCCTCAATGGCCTCGGGGCTCAGGTTGGTCAGGTTGACCACATGATCCGCCGCGGTAATGGAGAAGCGATCCGTATGAAGAGAGAAGTCCTTCATACCCTCGGCCGTGCTGAGGAGCAGGGCTTCGCCGTAAGCAGCTGCGGCATCATAGGTCATGGCGGTCTTTTCCATCACCAGGAGGCTCTGCCCCGCAGGCAGAGAGCTCAGGCGGAAATAGGCCGTGCGGTCTCCCACAGGGACAGCGATCTCTGCCCACTCCAGGAAGTTCTGGGAGGTATTGGTCACCACCAGCGCCAGCACATCGGCACAGGCTTCGTTGGAGCCGTCCTCCACAAAGGGGCCGGTATAGCTGCCGCTGCGAATGACAGACAGGCCGTTGGACAGGGTCACCGGCGCAATGCAGTTCCGATCCGTATAACCGGGGATCTCGCTCTGCTTTGCCTGCTCGGGGGATTGGGCCTGTCCCATGTTCTGGAGATCGGGATCAATGGTAATGGGATGCTGCACCGGAGTCTGGGGATTGCCCACATAGACCTCGGGCTGCTCATTTTCAGGCAGAAGCCACAAAATCAGTACAACAATCAGCGCCAGGGCTGCCACCGCAGCAATGATCGCCAGGAGACTTTTCTTATTTGTCCATTTTTTCATAGAGTTCTCCCCTTTAGTGGAAATGTGGAAGCCCCGTGGGGAGCTTCCACATTGAAACTTGCTTACTGGGATGCGTAAATCACATAACCGGGGGTGGGATTGCCGTAGCACTCATTGCCCGAGGGAGGAACAATGGAAGTACATCCCTGGGCAGGATCGGCAAAGACCCAGCCGCTAAAGAGCGGATTGCCGGTATCCTGATAGTAGGCGACACAACCGGAAGCCTGGTTGAAATTGCTGATCAGATCGCAGGAGCTGATGGCTTCGATTAAGGCGAAGTTCTCATAGTAGAGCTCGGGTTTTGTATAAATCTTCTTCATAGCAATCACCTTCAATCTTATCTATAAGTTATCACATTTCGGAGGCTAATGCAAGGGATTTTTCATAGCGCATGAAAATATTTGCGATCTGCGCTCTCGTTGCATTATTCTCCGGTTTCAGGAGGCCATCTTCACCCTTGATGATCTCGTTTTCATAAGCCCAGGCCATGGCTTCTGCTGCGTAAGCGGCAACGGTGGCTGCATCGGCAGGGGCATTGTCGCCGTAGCCCTTGACCGCCTCAGGCTCTCCTGCGGCACGCCACAGGAAGGTAACCATCTGCTGACGGGTCACGGGCAGGTCGGGGGCAAACTCTGTGGCGGTAACGCCGGTGGTAATGCCGTTCTCGTAAGCCCAGGCCACAGCATCGTAGTACCAGACATTCTCTGCCACATCCGTAAAGGCAAGCTCTGTATCGCCCACGGCGGGAGAACCGGCCTGACGGTAAAGGATGGTGACCAGCATGGCACGGGTCAGGGTCTCGTCGGGCATAAACTGCGTCTCGCTCATGCCATTCATGAGACCCTTGGCTACGGCATAGGCCACGCCCTCGTAGTACCAGCTGTTCTTATCCAGATCGGTGAACTTCTCCACATCTGCCACGGGAGTCTCATCCTCTACAGGAGGCTCCACGGGATCATCGGGAGTCTCATCTTCCACAGGATCGTTGTCCTCGTCCGGCGGCATGATGGGTCCTTCATCCTCGTCCGGCGGCATGATGGGACCTTCATCCTCATCGACGGCAGGAGGTACGGGCGCTTCATCGGGATCGGTATTGCCCACGATCTCATCCACCTTGTCCAGAATATCCGTCAGATCCTCGTCCTCCAGGAAGGTGGAGGCATTGGCCTTGGTGACGGTGTTGGAGGCAACGGAGGTCCACTTCAGATAGGTCAGAGAGCCCAGGTCGCCGTTGGTCTTGGTGATGATAATGGGATAGGCAGAGGCGTAGGTTCCTTTCTCGGTGACACCGATGGTCACCAGATCGGTGATGTCATAGTACATCTCCGTGGCAGTGGTGATCTTGAAGGTGCGATTGAGTCCGCCACAGGATACTACGAAGTAGCTTGCCTTGTCGGCGGTGTCGTCGCCCTCCACGCTCTTCAGGCCGATCTGAATGGTCTTGGGAGCGGTGTTGAAGCTGAGGTTGAAGGCCACTGCCTGGTTCCTTGCCAGGTAGATCTCGTTGTTGGGGCCGTATGCCTCGTATTCCTCCAGGGAGGCGGCTTCGTTACCGTCGATGAACACCAGGCCGTTGGCAGTGCCTTCTTCCACGGTGGTCTCTCTGGTGGCAGGTGCGGAAGACTCGGTTTCCACAGAAGCGGTGCTTGCGCCGCGCACGGGAGCGGTGTTGCTCAGGTCGTAGGGCAGAACTTCCGCAGAAACAGCGGAGGTATTGATGGTAGCATCGCCAATGTTGTAGGAGCCGACCTTGTTACCATCCTCCCAGTACATATAATAGCAAATGCCATCGTACCAGCCGGAGGTGATATCGGGAGACTGGTCACTGCTGCTGCTGATAACTATGCCCTTTACATGGCTGGGCACTTCCATGGTATAGATATCGTAAGGATTACTGGTATCAGTGTTCTTGCCATACCGGGTCATTGCCTTGCCGGGCCATGCGTTATCGTAGCTGCCGTCCTCATACCAGTAGTAGAGCTTGATGTCGCTCCACTGCCAGTTGTTCTGGAAGTAGATGCTCATAGTCTCGGCGCCACAGACACACGCCTTGTTTACATAGCTATGGCTTGCGCTGACCGTGTTGCCGCAGCCGGAGCAAGTACCGGTGTGGGTTTTGTTGCCGCTGGTGTAAGTATAGCTGTGGCCGGTGGCTGCAATGGTCTCGGTGCTGATGGTCTCGCCGCAGTCGCTGCAGGTGACGGTGACAGAACCGGCCGTGGTGCAGGTGGCAGCCACGGTGCTGCTGGTGGTATTGATGTGGCCGGTGGCTGCGATGGTCTCGGTGCTGATGGTCTCGCCGCAGTCGCTGCAGGTGACGGTGACAGAACCGTCCGTGGTGCAGGTGGCAGCCACGGTGCTGCTGGTGGTGTTGCTATGAGTGCAGGCCAGCAGGGAGCCGGAGGGCGTTGCGTAGCCATCGGGCGCTTCCTGACCGAAGAGCTGCCATGCCAGCTCGGGGTAGTCGATGAAGGGATTACGGTTGCCCTGGATGTTCTCGACGACCACATTTCTGCCCATCTCCCAGGTGTCTACGGGATCCATTGCCATCCACTGCAGGAGGGTGTCGGTATCCTTGAAGACATTGGTGATATCGGAGCATTCGCTGTAGGTGCTGCCGTAGCGGACATAGACATAGAGGCAAATTCTTGCCACGTCGCCCTTGACGCTGTCCAGAGGCTCGAAGTAGGAGTTGTCGTACCAGCCGCCCAGCATACCGCCGCAGAGGCTGGAGGCCAGAGATTCTGTGCCGCCGCTGACATTGCCAAAGCGCTTATTGCCACGGTCACCATTGGTGGTGACATCGTCGGGACGGATGTGGTGCATATCGGAACCGGCGCCGGATGTGCCGAAGCCGCCCAGGCTCTGGGGCCATACGTGCTCACGGTTCCAGCCGGGAGCGCTGCCGTTGAAGTCATCCTGATCGGCCACATAGCCGGTGTAGAGCAGGACAACGGTCTGATCCTCTTCCTGACAATCGGTTCTGTAGGCGTTGTCACGGCAATTGTTGTAGGAAGTGGTGGTCGAGTGGTTGGAAGTGGTCAGGCTGCGCAGGCTGCTCAGGAGATTGACGGCAGTTTGCTGGGACAGTTCGGAATAGGTGTAAGAGCCGGTGTAATAACCGTCGGCATTGGTTCCGCTCAGAGAGGTGCAGGTAACGCCACGGGTACCGGAGTTATAGGTAGTGGAGTAGCTGTCCGGCTGGGTGCCGTCGTTGGCAGCGCTGACGACGATGGTGACCTCGGCCTTCTTGGTGATGCCATCGATCACATAGGTGACGGTGATGGTGGAGCTGCCGACGGCTTCTGCCGTGGCGGTGCAGCTCTCGCCGTCAGAGACGATGGATACCGCAGCGGTGTTGGAAGAAGTCCAGGTGACGGAGGCAAAATCTACGGTGTCGACACCGTTAGCACTAAGGACGGAGGTCAGAGCTGCAGTCCCGCCCACGTTCAGGTTGGCGGTATCAGCCTGAACCGTAGCCACATAGGTCACGGAGGTCTCAATGACGGTGGTGTAGGTGTGGACTACTTCGCTACCGCTGCCGCTCCCCGCTTCCTTCTTATACAGGGTAATGGCCTCCTGGCCGGTGTAGGAAGTGCTCTTATAGTAGCGGAAACGATACTGACCAGAGTCATTGTTATAGCGCATGTAGGCGCCACTACTGACAATATTCACCGTCTGATCATTATTCATGCTGAGGGTATTGGCGTAGGTTGTGGTTTTGCTGGATTTCAGACCGTTCGCATCTGAAGTCTGTCCCACATAATAGCCACTTGAACTCTGGATCGTATAGTCGCTGCCGGATTGCGCAATCGTAAAGGTAGCTGCATCCACAGTGCTGTTGGAAGCAATGGTATCGTTGCTGATCGTAACAGAAACCGTATTGCTCACAGCATCCAGAGTTGTTAAGCCGCCATTGAAGGCAACATTATCATTATCATTTTCACAAACGATAAGATACTCGCCAGACCAGTCGCTGGGGGCAGCGGTAACCTTCTTGTAGCCGCTGACGGTACTGCCGTCGGAGCCGCCGGTGGTATAGCTGTAGAGGGCGATATAGTTCTTGTCGGCGGTGAGGGTGACGGGAGTGCCTGCGGTTTCGTATTCGGGCTCCTCGGAGACATTGTCCACGTCGGCCTCGACCCAACCCAGGAAGGTGTAGGTCACGCCGTCTACAGTGTAGCCGGGAGCGCCCATATCCGGCAGGGTGATGGTAGTACCCTCAATGGCTGCGGGGAGATGTGCCTCGTCCGCACCGGTGAAGGTGGCACGGAAGGTAACTGCATTGACGGTGACATAGCAGGAAGCGGTGGCGACCACGGTGCCGCCTACGGTGAAGGTGGCGGTGACGGTGGCAGTACCTGCGTCAAGAGCCAGGATCTCACCGGCTTCGGCATAGATCGCATCCTCATTGTCGCTGCTGTAGCTGACTTCGTAATCGGTCACAGCTTCGCCGTTATTGCTCAGGCTGGGAGTGACTTCCTCGATGTCGTCGATATTCATGGTCAGGCTGGAGGGATCCAGAGAGGCCACATAGACATCGGGCTTATCCTCGGCCGTAGCCAGAACGGTGGTGTAGTAGGTGGCAGCGCCGCCCTTCTGGTACAGGGCAACGTTCTTCTGGAGATTGTTGGCAGCGTAGCAGGAGAACAGGTTGCTGCTGTTGTTGTACATCATCTCGTTGCGGTTGTTAGAGCCGGCTGCAACGACGGTGGCAGCGCCGGTGGTGGCATTGGTCACATCGATCGTCCAGGAGGCGTTGACATCCACGTTTGCCTGGGTCTTCAGATGATTGCTGCCGGTGGCTGCGGCGTAGAGATAACCGGTGCCATCATCATAGAAGGCATAGGTGCCGTCGCCGTTATCCACCAGGGTGAACTCCGTAACGCCGTCAGCAATCACTACGGTAGAGCCGTTCTTGGTGACAACCACTGCCCCACGGTTGTTATTGCCCTGAGCGCCCATGGCGTAGTACTCGCCGCTGTCCGCATCCGCAGAGGCAATGACGACCTTGGCATTGGCGGTCAGCTGGCTCTCGTCGGTGACCAGGATGTAGGAGGTGCCGGTGGAGGTGCCGGTGGTGTAGGTGTAGACGGCATAGAAATCGGTATCCTCGGTGAGGGTGACCTCAGCGCCTGCGGCGTAGTAAGTGGGAGCGGAGGTGGCGTTTTCTGCCTCAGCCGTTGCCCAGCCCAGGAAGCTGTAGCTGTAAGCATCGTAGTTTGTGGGGGCTGCCACCGCAGCGGGCAGGGTGATGGTCTCGCCGCTGATATCTGCGGGGGCGGAAGCACCATAGGGAACGGTAAAGGAGGCGGTGTAGGAAACGGTGGGCTCCTCACTCTCGGTGGTGGATTCGCTGGTGTCTACGCTCTCGGATTCCTTTCCCTTGATCAGCTCGTCACGGAGGTTCAAATAGTGGGCATCGTTCTCGCCGTCGGTGATGTAGGCGGCCTCGGCGGTAGCGTCATTGCCGCAGGGATCATAAATACGGACAGCATCGAAGATAAACTGGTAGGAACCGTCCTCCGCATGGTCATAGAACTTGCTGTAGTAAGCTGCAATGGAGACATGGTACAGGTCGGGCTCCAGATTATTGATCTTCATGACAGGGATCTGGTAGAAGTCCTGAGAAGCATCGGCGTTGGGGATCCAGTGCTGCAGGAGCGGCACCTTGGCATAGTTGCCGTTGCCGTCGCCCACATACTCGTAGTAGTAGACCACGCCATTCAGGGAGTCCCAAACCTCTGCGCCCTCGGGAACCTCCAGGCCGCTGGAGAGGACATACTCACCATTGCCCTGACCCACATCCTCGTAGGTGTAGACAGCTTCGCCCTTGTCGTTATAGACCTGCTCACCGGCCTCGGAGTAGACGAAGCCATAGTAGGTATCCACAACATAGCGGTAGAGCACTTCCGTAGGCTTTGCAGCATCGGTAATGGCAACGATCAAATAACCGGTATTGCCGCCGGTCATGCTGACCACATCGAAGCCGGTGCCGTAGAAGTCGAAGTCTACGGTGGCCAGGGTGGTAGTGCCATTGACCGTTGCCACATGGGCAGAGCCCAGGGAATAGGTGGCAAAGCCTGCGTAGGCTTCATCGTAGCCATAGACGTTGCTGCTGATGTCGCCTACGAAGTCGGCTCTCTGCTGGGCGCTCTCATCGGTGGTGCCGATGGTAGCCCAGGCGGTGGTGGGGGCGAAGGAGAAGACTTCGTCACCGAGGCTGTCCTCGTAGTAGACATTGGTGGCGGGGATGATCTGGACGGTGCCGGTGAAGACCTCTTCCTTGTACTGCACGGTGTAGTAGAATACGGCGGGAGCGGTCATGATCTTGGTTGGGGTAAAGGTGACGGTGCCGTCGGCATTGAGCACGGCATTACCCTCGCTGAGGCTCAGGGGGGATGCAGCAGCGCCATCGGCGGTGGCCTTCAGGCCGGTGACGGCCGCATTGGCGAAGTCTCCGGTATCATTGGCGGTGGGGCTGAAGGTAACGGGAATACCGAAGTCAATGACCAGAGAATCGGTGGTCAGATTGCCCTCGGCGGTGAGGCCGTCCACGGTGATGGTAACCTTGGCATAGTAGTCGGAGCCGTCCTCGCCCAGAACGCTGTAGTAAAAGGTGATCACATCGCCTTCCTTCACAGAGGCGGAGGGAGTGAAGATCACGTGGTTGCTTGCATCCACGGACACGGTGCCATAGGTGCCGATGGCCACATTGGCGGTCTGGGCGTTGGTGGCGATGTCGGCAGCGGTGAGACCCAGACCGTGGATCACAGCGCCCTCGTAGAGGTTCAGGTCGTTTGCCAGAACATCAATGGTCAGAGCGTTGAGGTCGGACAGGGTTGCCTCGTCGGCCACCAGCTGCAAGGTATCTACCACGTAGATCTTGAAGCTGGGCGCATTGGCAATTTCGGAATAATCCAGGTTGCCGTCCAGCTTTGCCTGGGCGCCGACCATGGTGACGGTGATGATCTCACCGGCGGCTGCGCCGGTGGTATCCACCGTCCACTTACCGGTGTCGGGATCGTAGTTGACATCGTACTCGTTACCCTCGGTGTCCACTGCCTCCCAGAGCAGCTCTACATCCAATTCATGGTTGACAGTGAAGCCGCAGGCGGCATCCAGGCTGGTCAGGGAGGTCATATTATCCACCACATAATAGTCCAGCTCCACGGGAGTGCCGGTGACAATGTTCTTGCTGACGGTATTGGGAGCGGTATCGCTGCCGGTATAGAGCACGCCGTTGAAGCTCTGAGCCGCGGCGGTGATGACGATACGGGCATCGGTGGATACCTTGTGGGTGCTGTCGTTGACCTTGTCGTAGACAGTGTAGGTGACGGTGACATAGGCGTATGCGCCCTCGGTGGCGGAGCCGATGTTGAAGGTGCCTTCGTTCACATCGGTCAGCTGAATGGCAGCGCCGTTGGCGGTGGCGGAATTGCCGCTGATAACCCAGACAGGCTCGCCCTCCAGCGCATAGTTGGGCTCGGTGTCGATATCGGGCAGGAGCAGGCTCTCCAGATCCACATCGGCAGTACGGCCTGCGGAGACGGTGACAGGATCGGCCACGGTCTTCACTTCGCCGTCCTGGAGGATCTGAGCGGTGAAGGGAACGGGAGCGCCGTAGAGGAAGAGGTTGTAGCACAGGCCGCTGCCGTAATCATCGCTATCCAGCTTTTCGGCATAGGCACGCTCGCCGTAGACACGGAACCGAGCGCCCTCTGCGATGTTGGTAGCGCCCCAGCCGTGGTTATTGAACAGGATAGCACGGCTCAGAGGCAGGGTGGCCTTGCCATCGTCATCGGCGGAAAGCTCCGTCACATTCAGAGCGGCAACGCTCTCAATGAGGATCTGATCGGGGGTATAGCCATCGGTGGTCTGCAGGCCGTCCTCGTCGGTGGCCCAGCGGATCTTCCACAGCATGGTGGTATCATCCAGGCTGGAAGAGTTGGTAAACTCCATACCGTTGTCGCCGGAAGCAGCGGTGTTCTTGTTCGCCAGATAGTAGTTGGTGCCTTTTACACGGATGGTGTAATAGAGATGAACGTCATCCACCAGCTCAATGGTCAGGACAAAGCCCTCATTGATATAGGTGATGCGGTCGAGAATGGTACGATCCGTGCCGTTGGCATCGGTGAAGTCGTAATTGCCAGTGGTCTCCATGCGGATGTAGCTGCCGGAGACAGTAGCGCCGGAGGTATAGGCGGTGGGAATGGTGCCGGTGGCCACCTTGTCGGTAATATCGCCCAGGAGGACGAAGGAGGCATTGTTGGCTGCGGCAGTACCGTTCTCTTCAATGCAGACGCTGTCGCCGCTCCAGTCGGGCGTCAGGATCTGGAACTGGTTCAGATCCACCATCTTGCCGGACTTTCTGCCCATGAAGACATAGTCGCCGGTGAAGTTGTAGCTGTCGGGATCGGGAACGATCTCCTTGGTGACCAGGTTGTAGATCACGTCGCCGGGCTCCACATCGGGGCTCTCGTTGGTGATGTCGGCAGTGACGGTGACCTTGGCGTAGTAAAGGGTGCCGTCGGTATCCTGAACGGCGTAATAGAATACCACCTGATCGCCGTCGCTTACCCCGGTGGAAGGCGTATACTGCACCTTCCCGTCTACCACGGACACAGAGCCGAAGGTGCCGATGGTCACATTCTCCGTCACGGAGGAGGCAGCGATATCGGCAGTGGTCTTGCCCAGGCCGTAGATCTCGGCGTCCTCGGGCAGGTTCTGGTCGTTGGCCAGCACATCGATGCTGATGGGGGTGGTGTTATCGGTGATGGTTGCGGTATCGGCAACCAGCTTGGGTGTGGTGATCACATAGACCTTGTAGGTGGCCTGGGAGGCATTGACATTATTGCCCTTGACACCTTCCAGGGTGATCTGGATGATATCCTTGCCGTTGACCTGGCTCAGATCCAGCACACCATCGGTGATAGTGACGGGATTGCCGTTGGTGGAAGTTGCACTCCAGGCAGGGGTGCCGCCCTCCACCACTGTGCCGGTCTTGCTGTTCTCGCCGGTCATGTCGTTGACCACATAGTAGTCCAGCGGCAGGCTGGCAACACCGGCATTGACGGTGTACTGAACCTCCGTATTCTTGCCGGACTCGGTCTCATAGATAATGGTGGTGTAGGTCTCCAGAGAGGCGGTGACAACCACCTTGGCCTGGGTGGCGATGCTGTAGTCCTTGTTATTGATATTGTCGTGGACGGTGTAGGTCACGGTGACGATGGCATAATCGCCCTGCTCAGCGGAGTTCAGGAGCAGCCGGCCGGTGGCAGCATCCAGGCTCATAACACCGGAGGAGTCATCGGACAGGGTCCAGACCGCATCCCCCACCAGAGTCCAGTTGGGATAGTCGGCAATATCGGGAGTCAGAGCGCTTTCCAGATCGGCAGCAGCCGTCATGCCCTGAGGCAGCTCTACGGGGTTGGCAATGGTCTTCTGATCGCCCTGATAATAGATCTGGGCATTGAAGGGGTTGGGATTGCCGAAGATATATAGGCTGTAGGTTTGACCCGTACTTTCATCAATATCTCCGCCCTTTGCCAGCTTGTCGCTATAAGTTCCATCACCATATACTCTGAAACGGGAGTTTTCGGTAAGAGCAGAATCGATGTTGTTATAGCCGCTGTTCAAGAGAATACTTCTGTTGACATTATTTTCCTTACCATAAACGCTGGTAATCATAAGGACATCGGGGGCGTATCCGTCGTTTACCTGTACTGTCTCTGCCCAGGAAATTGTCCACAGCGCCTTTGTGTCAGTTGTTGCATCCAGAGTGTACTGCATGCCATTATCGCCGGAACTCTTCGTATTGGTATTTGCCAGGTAGTAGCTGGTTCCTTTGATACGAATAGTATAGTATCCCTTGATATCATCCACCAACTCGATCACAAAGGCAAAGCGATCATCGATAGAAGTAATTCTGTCGAAGACCGGATACTCTGTACCGTCATCAGCCACATAGTCATTTAGCCCGGTGCTGTCCATTTCAATTCCACAGCCGTAAGAATACTCATCGGCAATCGTACCGGTAGCTGTATCTCCGTCAATGGTCAGTTCTACCATGGAAGCATTAAAACGGGCTGTGGTTTTTCCCCCGAATACCTCGTTTGAGTCGCCATCCTCAACAACAGCGGTAGAATCATCAATCCAGTAGGGGGTCATAACCATATAGTTATTCAGGTCGGCTAAGAAGCCGTTCCAACGGCCCATGAAAATATAGTCGCCGGACCAGTCGAAATCGGGGTTGTTGTCCGTGGTGTTGGCCTTGGTCATCAGGGTATAGCCGCCGGAGGTGCCCTGAGTAACCGTCAGGGTCTGGGTGGCGGTGTAGGTATTGCCGTTTACGGTGTAGGTGACGGTGATGTCGGTGGTACCCACAGCCAGAGCGGAGATGGCGCCGGTGGAGGCATCTACCGTTGCCACAGCCGTCTCGGAGGAGGTGTAGACGGGGGCATAGTCGGTGACCTCAGTGTCGCCAAAGCTCAGCTTGCCCACAGCCGTGGAGGTCTTGCCTACGCGAACAGCGGCGGGGTTCAGCACCAGAGATGCCACATACCGGATCTCGGTCTGGGTGAACTGGGCGGTGTAGGTGTAGGTCTCGCCGGCGGTAACTGCTGTGGGGGTGGGTTCCCAGCCGGAGAAGGTGTAGGAATAGGTTCCGTCGGACTCCTTGGAGGGAGTGGCATGGGTGGGCGTCTCACCGTCCTTGTAGTACTCGGTCTCGGTTGCGCCGTCAATGTCCCAGTTGACCGTGGCATAGGTGCCCTCGGTGAAGACGGCATAGAAGGTCTTATCCTCCGTGGCAGTGCCGAAGTCAGTGAGCACAGCGCCGCCCTCAGAAGCAGCCCAGCCGGCGAAGGTGTAGTACTTATGATTGGTCTCATCATCCGCCTTGGTGGGATCGGTCGCAGGAGCGGTGATGGTGTAGTTCTCCTTCACCGTCGTGGTAGTGAAGGTGGTACCCTCAGAAATCCAGGTGATGGTATAGCTATCGGGCTCTACGGGGTCGGTCTTATAGTCCTTGATGGCCGCAGGATAGAACACATTGGCATAGCCGTTCTTGGGATAGATGCGGAAGCTTTCTTCTCCATAGCCCAGGTAACCGTCTGCGGTGTTGGTTGCCCGAAGTCTGAAAGCGCCGTCAGTTCCTTCTTCAACCTTCTCCCAGTGATAGGGATCCAAAGGTGTTTCGGAGAATACCAGCTTGGCCTCTTCTGTATCGTAATAGACATATTCCTTGGTTCCGTCATCATTCAGGTAGTACAGATCGCAATTGCCGTCATTATACTCCAGGCCGAAGATCTTCGCATCGGTAATGCTGTTGACGGCAGAAGCGTAGCCGTAACTGTTCAGCTTCTCACCCACGAAAATGTAGGGATTTACCTGATCCTTCAACTGGAGGTAGAAGGTATCCTCATAGCTCTGGGTGTGCTCTGCATAGACCGCGTAGAAGCTCAGGTTGCCGGTCACGGTGTAGGTGGAGGGATCTACCAGCGTGGGAGCAAACGTCGTGCTGCTTACGGGAGCCGTCGCCCAGCCAATGAAGGTATGGTTGGTTACGGTGGTGGAAACTGCAGGAACATCGGCTGCAGCAATCGCTGCACCCTCCTTGTAGGACTTATCCACCAGCACCGTGGTGCTGTTGGAATAGTACTTTACAGCATATGTGGTAGCAGGGACAGGGTTGGTGGTGTAGCCTTCGATGGTAACACTACCGCTTTCCTCATACAAGTAAACACGACTGGTAGCGCTTGCTGATTCGGAGGAGAAATTAATATTGCTTTCGCTCGGCTGTGCGAAATAAGATGTTTTACCGGAGCCACTCTTGCCATAGAGACCACCGGTAGTACTCCAGTATACAGTTGAAGATGTATCAGATCCGGCAATACCGCTGCCGTTGATCTTAAGATAATACCCGGTTGTGTCGGTTGACTGAATCACTGCAGAGGAAGCTGTTCCGGTAATTGTCCACAGGATACTTGCATCAGCATCAGAAATGATAATATCGCTTCCGCTGTTGGAAACAGTAACTTCTGTTGCAGTAATATTTTTGACCGAAGTTGTAGTCAGGTTGTCTGAATCCAGAGCATATGCAGTCCCGGGAATATTGCTTGTGGCAATAATATAATTCTTGCCTGCAGTAAATGTATCGACCAGTTTGTACACAATGCCGCCACCCTCACCGGCCTCTTCGTAGACCGCACGGAAAGTCAGGTCGGAAGTGACCACGGTGCCTGCGGGAATTACATAGGTCGGGGCGGTTTTGTCGTCATAGGTTGCGCCGTACCAGCCCTTGAAGGTGAAGCCTTCGGGCTTCTGGTAGTTGGGGGGAACATCGGCGGCGGCAATGGTTTCGCCGTCGTAGTATTCCTTGGTGGCGATGGCTGTGCCGTTATCGGAATCGTAGTAGGAAACGGTATACTTGTCCTTCTCCAGCCAGATGGCATAGACAGTCACATCGGAATTGACGGTGACAGAGGTGATCTCGTCCTCGGAGGCAGCAGAGGCCGCCCAGCCGCAGAAGTCATAGCCGTAACGGACGGGAGTGGCATCGGAGAGGGTGTAGTCCGTGCCCTCGGTGATACCGGAAACCGCCTCGGGCAAGCCGGTAACAGCATCCGTAGTATTGGCATCATAGGTCAGGGTATAGGTAGGAGTCACAGTGCCGGAGGGAGCGGTCGTCCAGTCGGAATAGGTGGCGCCGCTGCCAGATTGACCATAGAGCACAATATCCGTCTGGGTACCGGTATAGCAGCGGAAATAGGCGTAGCCGCTGTTCTTCTGCAACTCACGGGTAGCGTAGTTGACACTGAAGAGATGTACACCGCCGTCCCAGGAGATGGTCCACTGTCCTGCATTCGTGGAATAGGACGTTCCCTTGCCGACTGTATTGTCGTTGGCGCTGAGCTGCAGATAGCTGTCACTGGTAGCGCCGTTGAGCTTGACATAGTAGTTGTTGCCGGTCTTGCCGATGGTTACGGTATACTTCTCAGCAACATTTGTCATAGTATTTCCGGACAGCGTGATCCCCGTAGAGCCCAGGGCAGCAGCGTTGCCTGCGGTCGTAGAAGTGGCATAGTCCAGAACGTAGGCATTGTTCTTATCTGCGATAACATAAGTGCCGCTCCAGTCCGACTTTTCAGCCGTAACCAGTTCATAAGCATCTGCGGTACCGGTACCCTCGGTAACCTTGGCATAGACCGCATAGAGGGTGGTATCGGCGGCGGGCATGGTATAGCTCTTTCCGGCTTCCATCAGGTCGGCGGGCTCGTCGCTGACCGTGGCGCTGGCAGACCAGCCCAGGAAGGTATAGTCACCCACATTCTCTGCGGGAGGCAGAGGAACAGCAGCACCGGCATAGTTGGGAGAAGTGCTGGTAGTGCCGTTCTCATTGAGCGTGAGGGTGTAGGTGGGCAAAGCCGCAAAATTGATTTGAACCGTGCAATCGGAAGTCGGCTCGACGGTAAAGACATTGACGTTCCGCGTAACGGTCGCCGCACCGCTGGTTACCGTATATCCCGTAACCTCATAGCCGGTCTTGGGGGTAGCTGTAATGGTGGATCCTCTTAACTCAACCGTACCATAGGCAGTGTTATTGGAGACAGCGGTAATGGTGTAAGAAGGCGCAGTTGCAGTCTTTTTGTAAATCTGGATTGCAGTCTGTCCGGATGTATAGTTCAAAAAACGAGGACTAGTAGCGTTATACAGAATACTGCCATAGCTGGAATCCGTACTCTGAATGGTCGCATTACCGCCGGAAATGGAAATTTTCCATGTAGTAGTTCCGGAGCCGGTCTTATTAAGAGCTTTCGCTGCATTTGTGCCGATGGTTCCTTCGGACGTAGTCAGAGTCCATTTACCGGCAGAACCACCAAGAGTGATCTCAATCGCATCGGCAATAGAGTCGGCACTTGCAAAATACTTCGCGGTGCCCATTGCGCCAGCATACGCGTTTTGAACCTCGCATGCCAGGATAATAACATCGCCCGAACTCAGAGTAGCCGCATCGGTCACTTTTGTCCACGTTGCAGACGAGTCGGCGGCGCTGGCTGTCAGTGCTATGGTGGGGAGCATGGAGAGGACCATGCAGAGCACCAGCAGCATTGAAAGCAGCTTTTTTGTCAGTTTCATAAACATTTCCTCCTTATGTTTACTTACGAAAATCAGTGGAATGCGGCGAGCCGTGCCGCCGGAGAGATTTTTGGAAGAAAGTTGGAAAAAACAGGGAAACCGGATACTATTCCCAATCCAACGATCAAGAAACAGGGGCAAATATACCTATACATATACAGTTTAATTCTACCACAAGAAATTTCCTCACGCAAGAATTTTTTCGTATATTTTCGCAAAAATCATGTCCCTTTTCTTCGAAAAATTAGCCATTTCAGACGAAAAATTTGAGAAAATGCACCTTGATTTACATAATAACAAGTATTGTTGCGTTATCTCAATTTCGCTGACGGCCAAAACGATGATCGCAGCACAGCTAAGTCGATCGCCGGTCGGGCTTACCCACAGCAACGCCCATACGCCACAGCCGCCCTCAGGGACAGAACGGTCCGCCTGAGGACATCCGTGCAAGAGTCGTTCCCGCAAAGTCAAACAGAAATGTGTCGGTCTGTTTATAAACTAACAACTAAGAGCTAAGGACTAAAAACTGAGGTGTGCCTTCGGCACAGATTTGGAATATTTAGCCCGTCAAACAGAAATTTATCGAACAGTTTGTCGTAGCCAAAGCCTCCCGTATCAGGAAGGATTTCGTACTATGAGAAAGGCATCATATTACGCAATGTCATTGCGAGGCCACTTGTGGCCGTGGCAATCCGTATCCTTAAAAACTTCCGTTTTATGCTAAATTCCCATATATTCGAAACATTTTGAGAACGGATTGCCACGTTGGGCTTACGCCCTCCTCGCAATGACATGGCTCTTCGGTAGCCTCTGCTTCTATCGGCAACGAGGTTTTGGGAGTAAGCAACCAAACCGATAAACATCTATTTGACTTTATTTCAAATCTCATGGTTGGAGCCGATACCCCAGTTATTAGTTCTTAGCTCACCGATAAATATCTATTTGACGTTGGTGGCACGGGCGCACACATGGGTGCGCCCCTACGAGGTTCGTCGAGGGTGCTTCTGAAACCCACAGTGCCACGGGCGATTGATAATCGCCCCTACGCATTCTGACGGTGGTGCGGTGGGTCTCGGCGCGCCCAGTGGTCGCGCCCTACGGAGGCGCTCGATCGTGCGTCAAACAGACCGATAAACATCTATTTGACGATAGTGCCAAAGGAGAACGGATTGCCACACCAGTGTGCGCACTGGTTCGCAATGACAGACTTGATACAGCAGACGACAGAGCGAGAAACATCTATTTGACTCTATTTCAATTTCTGTCGGCATGGCCTCTGCTTGTCCCCTTTTACGATCTTCTTTTCTCCCTCTCGTTCTCTCCCTCCCGGAGGGAGAGAGATCATGTACTTGTTCTTGTTCTTGATCTTGTTCTTGTTCTTGATCAGCTTGATTTGCTTCTTTTTGTTTCTTTTTGCTTTGGCTTGCTTCTCTTTCCCTGCGCCAAAGTGCCGAAATATATCCCATTTCTGTCGGATCCGGGGGAAATTACCCTTGCAAAGCAATGTGGCATATGCTATACTATTATATAAGTGTATTCTGGAGGAGTATGCCACCATAGGACATACTGCGATTTTTGTCTCTGAAGGAGCTTTCTACGGTTTATGATCGATCTGCATTGCCATATTCTCCCCTTTGTGGACGACGGGGCGCGGAACGCCGCCATGGCCTGCCAAATGGCGGAGCACTCCCTGCGCTCCGGGGTGGACATTGTGGTCGCCACACCCCACTGCAATATCGAATATATGCCCGGTAACTTCCGAAGCAGAGGCTATTGGGAGGTTTTCGGGCTGTTCAAGGCGCTGTTGAAGCAGCACCGTATTCCATTGACCCTGCTGCCCGGTGCGGAGCTTTTTGCCCACGGAGAGAATCTGGAGCAGCTGCTGGAGGAACGGCAGGTGGTTACGCTGAACAATTCCCGCTATCTGCTGACGGAATTTAACTTCCACGCGCCGGCGGAGAGCATCAGCGCCAAGCTGCGCCTGATCCGTCGAAAGGGTTATGTCCCCGTCATCGCCCATCCGGAGCGTTACACCGCCGTCCAGGAGCATCCGGGGCTGGTGGAGTACTGGTTCCGTGAGGGCAATCTGATCCAGGTCAACAAGGGCAGCATTTTAGGCCGTCTGGGAGAGGGTGCCTTGCAGACGAGTCTGCAGCTGCTTCGCCGCGGTCTGGTTCATGTGATCGCCAGTGACGCCCACCACCCCCGACTCCGTCCCACCGGCTTTCACTCACTGACACCCACACTCAGTCGCCTGTGCTCAGCGGAATACGCCCAGCTATTGCTGCAAACCAACCCCCTTCGTATTATTTCAGACAAGGCCGTCATTGTGCCGAATCTGTAAAGCATAAGAGGATCATATTATGAGAAATCTTCGTGTCATTATTATTTCCGTTTTTCTGATCGTATCTGTGGCCTTCTGCGCCCTGTTTGCCTATGATCGGCTGATGCTGGATCATGAAGCTCCGCTGATCGTCTGCGACGGACAGCCTCTCTATGTCAGTGTCAATGCCACTGCAAAGGAACTCTGTGCCGGTCTGACCGCCACCGATAACGTGGACGGCGACATTACCGACCGCATCATTGTGCGGAGGGTCTCCCAGCTGGTGAGCAGCTCCTCCGCCACCGTAAGCTACGTGGTCTTTGACTCCTCCTCCAATGTCTGCACCTACAGCCGCTATGTGACCTACGTGGACTACCGTACGCCTGTTTTTGACCTGAGCAAGGCGCTGATCTACAACGTGGGCGAGGATGCCTCCCTGGACGGCTATCTCACCGCCACGGATGTGGTGGACGGCGATATTACCAACCGCATCCGCATCAATGCCAGCAACTTCACCAACACCACAGAGGGCAACTATCCTCTGCGGGTCAGCGTAACCAACAGTCTGGGCGATACCGCCACTGTCAATCTCATTGCTCAGATCCGTAACACCGATCCCTCTTTCCCCATTATCCGTCTGCACAATTACCTGATCTATGCAGGGCTGGGTGAGGAGCTGACCCGGGAGGATCTCCTTGCGCAGATCATTGTGGTACGGGAAACCCAGGGCGGCACCGAGGTTGATCTCGATCAGGTGGAGATCCTCAGCGATATCGACACCTCTCAGCGGGGCTCTCATCACATTTACTACACCTATACCAACCAGCAGAACCTGTCCTACACGGCAATTCTCACCGTGGTAATCGAGTAAAGGAGGGCAGAACATGAAAGATCAACGAAAACTCGACTGGTCCAATTACGACCTGCTATGCGTGGCGCGCTACGTACTTCGCAACGGCTGGATGGTCATTATGGCTGCCCTGGTGGCTGTGATGGCAGTGTATCTGGTTTTCAATGTAGCCGTCACCCCCACCTATACCAGCTCCGTCACCTTCGCCATCACCACCCGTAATGCCTCCGGCTCCACCATCAGCAATGTCAGCGTGACAGATACCGTTGTGGAGCAATTCGGTGAAGTACTCTCCAGCGATCTGGTCTGCGATGCCGCTGCGGCGCGCATGGATCTGGAGAAATTTCCTGCCTCCATTACCACCAAGGCACCTCAGAGCACCAATATCCTGATCATGGATGTCACCGCCAACTCTCCGGAGCTGGCATACAAGAGCGCCCTCGCCCTCATGGGCAGCCATGGAGAGTACTCCAGAAATGTCTTTACCATGGCCTATCTGGATAATATTAACGGTCCCACCGTTCCCGTTTCCGCCAACAATTCCGGCACCCGCTCCGTTCTGCTGAAGTTCTCTGCCCCTCTGGGTGCCATTTTGACCATCGTGCTGCTGGTCATGATGGCTCTGCAGGCGGACACCGTTCAGACCACGGACGGTGCCAAACAGCAGGTAGACGGCAAGCTCCTTGCCACCGTCTACCATGAGAAAAAGTACCGCACCCTGCGCGCCTGTCTGAAGAAATCCAAGCAGGCACTGCTGATCACCAATCCCACCTGCAGCTTCTACTATACCGAGACCATCCACCAGCTGCGGGTACGTCTGGAGCACGCCAGGGAACGCAAGGGCTGCAAGATCTTCACCGTGACCAGCTGCACCGAAAACGAAGGCAAGTCCACCGTCGCTGCCAATATTGCCCTCTCCCTTGCCCAGAAGCATCACAGAGTGCTGCTGGTGGACGCTGACCTGCGTAAGCCTGCCCAGAACCTGATTTTCGAAGCCAATCCCGATCCCAATGCCAATTTCGGTGTATTTCTGACCAGGGGATTTACCGCTGATGCCCTGAGAAAGTCCATTTATAAGCACGAGAACAGCGGTCTGCACATTCTCTTCACCCGTGCTCTGCGGAGAAAGGATGCGGAGTCCTTCTCTACCGCCTCTTTCCGTCCCGTGCTGGAGGCGCTGCGCCGTTCCTTTGACTACATCATCGTCGATACGCCGCCTATGACCATGTTCTCCGACGCAGAGGTCATTACCGATGCCTCTGACGCATCGATCCTGGTGGTACGGCAGGATCTGGTTCCCGCAGTAACCATCAATGACAGCATTGATGCCCTCTCCGACTCTCCCGCAGAGTTCCTGGGCTTTGTACTCAACAATGTCCGCTCCTTCCGTGCCGCGGTTGTACCTGCAGGTAAGTACGGCTATGGCTACGGTTACGGTTACGGCTACGGCTATGGCTATGGCAAGAAGAAAGAGCGGAAATCCACCTTCCGCAAGGTGAGCGGAAATAAGGAAAAGGAGGCGCAGAACCATGAATGAGAATTCCGGCAAGGGAATTCTGGATTTTAACTTTCCCGTCATCCTCCATAATTTCCTCACCGCTGCCCGACGGCTGATCTGGGTGGCTCTGGCACTGGCCTTCCTCGTCAGCGGCTACCGCTACTGGTCGGTCAGCCGCAGCTACAGACCCGTCTATGCCTCTTCCGCCTCCTTCGCGGTCAGAGCCGCTTACTCCTCCACCTCTATCGATACCCAATCCCCCTTTGTGGATGCCGTAACTGCGGTATATCTGTCCCAGACCTTCCCCTACGTGATCCACAGTGACAATGCCCGTCAGATGATCATGCGGGAGCTGAACACCGACCGCATCAACGGCACCATCACCGCCACCTCTACCGGCGATACCAGCCTGTTTAAGATGACCGTCACCAGCAACAGCGCCCAGGATGCCTATGATATTCTGATCGCCACCATCAACACCTATGAACAGGCAGCCGGCGGAATTCTGGGCGATACCCAGATCACCGTGATCAATTACCCCCTGGCGCCTCCCGATGAGCCTGTCAACGAGAATAATGCCGCCTCCTCGGCCCTTACCTTTGGTGTTCTGGTCTTAGTGGTGGGTGTTGTGCTGATTTTCCTCTTCTCCCTCACCAGAAAAACCGTCCACTCCTCCGAGGATCTGCGGAAGCTGGTCAACCTGAAGTGCCTGGCCTACATTCCCCAGGTTCGGCTGAAGCGCCGCTCCAAAAAGACCAACGCCCCCATCTCCATCACCAATCCCCGGGTAGATCCCGTCTTCAACGAATCCATCCGTAACCTGCGTATCAAGCTGCAGAAGTCTCTGGAGTCCTCGGACAGTAAGGTACTTCTCATCACCAGCACCCTGCCTGACGAGGGCAAGACCACCGTTGCCACGAATCTGGCACTTTCTCTGGCCTCCGAGGGCAAGCGGGTCATTCTCATTGACGGCGACCTGAGAAAGCAGTCTCTGAAGGGCGCTCTGGGTCTGGAAGAGAGCTCTGCCGGACTGGTGGAGGTTCTCAGCGGCAGCGCCCAGAACTTCCGCCTGCTGAATGTCCCCGACTCCACCATGCTGCTGCTCTCCGGCGATGAGACCACAGATACGCCCCAGAAGCTGCTGGACTCCCCCCGTATGCGCCAGGTCATCGACCTGCTGCGCAGCAAGCTGGATTTTGTCATCATCGACTCTCCCCCCGCCGGTATCCTGTCTGATGCCGCCACCATGGCAAAGTATACCGATGCGACTGTCTATGTGGTGCGGCAGGATCATGCCAACTCCACCCAGATCCTGGATACCATTCAGTCACTGTCTATGGATAATGTCCCCATTCTGGGCTGTGTGCTGAACCAGACCCTGGCCGGTACCACCCGCTACGGCTACGGCTCCAAATACGGTGCCGGCTACGGCTACGGCTACCACTACGGCCATAACTATGGCTACGGCTACAGCCATTATCGCGCCAACGAGGCAGAAGAGCCCGCCCAGGCTCTCACGGACGAGATCGTCGATCTGCCTGAATAAGAGTGAAAGGAGGGCGCGCCTTGTTCCAAAAACTGATAAAGCATCTCTCCGGCGGTACGCTCTCTGAGATCTATCGGGAGAGCAAATGGATCTATTCCCAGATGCGCGGCTACAAAAGGGTCATTCTCGCCTATGTGCTGCTGGGTCTGGCCTCCACCGCCCTGAGTCTTCTCATTGCCCTGGTCTCCAAAGACCTGATCAATACCATCGTACGTCTGGGCGGCAGCGGCAGCGGCGGTCTGCGTGTGGTACGGCTGGGCATGACCGTGGTGCTGCTCTCCCTGGGGAACATTCTCCTGGGTGCCTTTGTGGGGCATTTCAGCACCAAAATCAACCTGCGCATCTCCAATGAGCTCCGCGCCAAAGTCTACGGCAAGATTCTCTCCACCGATTGGCAGTCCCTGCAGGAATTCCACTCCGGCGACCTGCTCAACCGCATCAACACCGATGTTACCACCGTCTCCCACAGTGTGCTGGGCTGGGTACCTACCCTCATCATCAAGCTGGCACAGTTCCTGTTTTCTCTGATCATCATTCTCTGGTACGATCCCACCATGGCGCTGCTGGCGCTGCTGACCGCCCCCTTTACTCTGCTGGTTGCCAAGCCCTTTGTGGGCAAAATGCGCCGCCTCAGCAAGGAGGTACGCAATGTCAGCAGTGAGATGATGTCCTTCCACGGAGAGACGCTGCAGAATGTGCAGCCCATTAAGGCTTTCAATCTGGTAGAGCCCTTCCGTCAGCGGCTGGATCAGGTGCAGCAGAAGCACTACGACACCTCCATGGAGATGAACCGTTTCTCCATCCTGAACTCCTCGCTGCTCTCCGCCTGCAGCTGCATTATCAGCTACCTCTGTCTGGGCTGGTGCGCCTACCGCCTGTGGCTGGAGGCCATTGATTTCGGCACCCTGATCCTCTTTATCCAGCTGGCGGGCTATGTGAGCGCCTCCCTGACGGCGCTGATCAAGCTGGTACCCTCGGCCATTGAGTGCACCGTGGCT
>JAZNVK010000047.1:0-11773 GCA_045592805.1 Faecousia sp. | reverse complement strand
GTTGTCCCTCTCTATTGTCTTCCTAAGACCGCTTGGCCTCCGACTTCTGTTGAAAAGCTGACAGTGGATGTATTGTAGCAGGGATGGCAGCCAAAAGCTGTCTCTGCCAACAGCGCACGGTCAATCACCAGGTGGATGGGGGCGGCGCTTTTTTGCAGGAGACCAAATACCGTGGCTGATCCGGGATGAAGCTTCATCAAGTCCCAAAGCGCATCCTCTCCCGCAAAGGACAGGCGGGCGCAGCCCAGCTGTGCAGAGAGAAATTTTGTTTTGAAAGGCTTGTCCCCCGGCATCAGAAGTAAGTAGAATTCCGTTCCCTGCCGATTGGTAAGGAACAGATTCTTGCAGATTTTCGCCCCTAAAACCTTCTCAACTTCGTGGCATAGTTCGATGGTCATAGCCGGGTCGTGATCTGCTCGGGTAAACGGGATATTCAGCTGCTGCAAAAGGTCGTAGCAAGCCTCTTCTTCTGCGGCTCTTGTTTCCTCCGGGCGACCGATATAGCGTGTGGGATCGACATAAAAGGGATTAGTAAGCAATGTTCAAATCCTCCCATGTGATATCTTTTTCATAGGGATTGAAATAGGTATTGATGCAGTTCAAGTAGTCATCATCGGCATCGATGATCACGTATTGGCCGGAGAGATAGTGCGGGATAGTCAGCATCTGCATATCATCTGTACCGCATTGCAGTACGCTTTGCGCCAGCCACGTGAGATTTGCGGTATTCAGATCCGTTACGGAATTGTCCAGAATCAGGTTCAGCGCCTGAGGCAGCTTCGGAATATTTTTCAGGCTTGCCCACTGACCCAGGGCTGCCATCATAAAATCGCGCTGCACACTGACCCTGCCGATATCCGCATCCGCATAACCGTAGCGATAACGAACCAGGCCCATAGACTGGTTGCCGTTTAAGGTTTGCAACCCCTTCTGAAGGTTAATATACAGATCCTGGGTGGGGTCTTCGTAATACATATCCATAGGGACATCAAACTCCACACCACCGAAGAGGTCTACAAGATCAATAAATACATCCAACTCCACAAGGACATAGCCATCGGGGCGGAAACCGATACATTCGCCAACGTAGTCCATGAGCGCATCCATGCCCTCCTCGCCACCGCCGTTCATGCCGTAGGCTGCATTGATCTTCTGGGGAGAATAGCTGGAATTGACGCGGGTATCTCTCGGAATACTCATTAAGCTGATCCTGCCCTCGCTGCGGTTGATATTCAGCAGCATAATGGTGTCCGTGCGGTCGCCGGACTCATCGGTGCCGGCCAAAAGAATGGTACTGCTGCCTGAAATTCTTCCGTTCGCCTGATCCATAGGCGGTTTCGCCAAAACCCACAGGGTTCCGAGAAGCAGCGCAGGAATCAGAATCAAAATAATCAGAAGCGAGATCAGAATTTTTCGTCCGGTATGTTTTTTCTTTTTTCGCACCGGCCTGCGATAGCCCCGGGGAGTCTCATCAGGTTCAGGTTCATTGGGAAGATACAGTTCTTCCTCGTACTCCGGATACTCTGCCAGCGGAGGCTCGTATTCATCCTCGTATAGCTTATGCGCAAAGCCGCGCTCATAGGGATCCTCCTCCCATTGGGCGTTGTTTTGGCTGTAATAGTCGTCTTGGTTTCGGTTCATAAATGCACCGCCTTTCCTATTGCATAGTGTACACCATATTTCGGATTATGTAAATTATTTTTTTATTTTTCATAATTGTAGTTGACAAACGAGTAGTTTCCGTGTATGATTAGCACGGACACAAGATATTGTGTCTTGAATGCGGCTTTTCCACAAGATAAACCGCGCTTTTTCTATGTAAGGGGGCTGAAGGCATTGCGCTTGGGTGGTTTACAGAAACTTACTTTGCTGGATTTTCCGGGGCATGTGGCATGTACGGTATTCCTGCAGGGCTGCAATTTCCGCTGTCCTTTCTGCCATAATACGCCCCTGGTTCTTGGGACGGATCCCTATTCTATGGAGGATCTCCTAACTTTTTTGAAGAAAAGGCAAGGACTACTGGAAGGGGTCGCCATTACCGGCGGTGAGCCTCTGCTGTCTCATGACCTGCCCGATTTACTGCGGCAAATCAAGGCGCTGGGTTATTTGGTTAAGGTAGATACCAATGGTAGTTTCCCGGATCGCCTGGAAGCACTGCTACAGGAGAAGCTGGTTGATTATGTGGCTATGGACATTAAGAACGCTCCGGAGAAATACGATTTTACCTCCGGCGCAAAGGGCGTTCTTCCGGCGGTTCGCAAAAGTGTGGAGCTGCTGAAGAGCGGAAGTGTGTCCTATGAGTTCCGTACGACAGTAGTTGCTGAGCATCACAATGCCGAGGATTTTCACGCCATCGGTCATTGGCTGCAGGGTTCAAGTCAGTATTTCCTGCAAAATTATGTGGATTCCGGAGACATTCTTCTGCCCGGACTTCATGCGGCATCAAAAGAAGAAATGGAAAATTACCTGGCGATTGCCAGAGAATATATACCGAATACACAACTTCGTGGAATATAGAAAAGGAGAATTATCATGTATCAGGTAGTAAAACGTAATGACAAGCTGGTCGATTTTGACATCAGCAAGATCTCCCTTGCTATTCGCAAGGCTTTTGATGCTCAGGGCAAGCAGTACAACGGTGATATCATCGATTTCCTTGCCCTTAAGGTTACTGCAGACTTTGCCAACAAGATCAAGGATGGCAGAGTTGCTGTGGAAGACATTCAGGACAGCGTAGAGTCCGTTCTGATCCGTGCCGGTTATGACGATGTGGCCAAGGCTTACATCCTCTATCGCCGTCAGCGTGAGAAGCTCCGCAACATGAAGTCCACCATTCTGGACTACAAGGAGCTGGTTGACAGCTACGTGAAGATCCAGGACTGGAGAGTGAAGGAGAACTCCACCGTTACTTATTCCGTAGGCGGTCTGATCCTCTCCAACTCCGGTGCCATTACCGCCAACTACTGGCTCAGCGAGATCTACGACGATGAGACCGCCAATGCCCACCGCAATGCAGACATTCATATCCATGATATGTCCATGCTCACCGGTTATTGCGCAGGCTGGTTCCTCCGTCAGCTGATTGAGGAAGGTCTGGGCGGCGTCCCCGGCAAGATCACCTCTGCTCCTGCAAAGCACCTGGCTTCTCTCTGCAACCAGATGGTGAATTTCCTGGGCATTATGCAGAACGAATGGGCCGGCGCACAGGCGTTCTCCTCCTTTGATACTTATCTGGCTCCCTTTGTCAAGGTGGATAATCTGACCTATGACCAGGTTAAAAAGTGTGTAGAGTCCTTCATCTACGGCGTGAATACCCCCTCCCGTTGGGGTACCCAGGCTCCCTTCTCCAACATCACCCTGGACTGGACCGTCCCCAATGATATGGCTGAGCTGCCTGCCATCGTCGGCGGCAAGGAGATGCCCTTCAAGTATAAGGACTGCAAGAAGGAAATGGACATGGTCAACCGTGCCTTCATCGAGGTTATGATCGAGGGCGACGCCAACGGCCGTGGCTTCCAGTATCCCATTCCCACCTACTCCATCACCCGTGACTTTGACTGGTCCGAGACCGAGAACAACAAGCTGCTCTTTGAGATGACCGCAAAGTACGGCACTCCCTATTTCTCCAACTATGTCAACAGCGATATGGAGCCCAGCGATGTCCGTTCCATGTGCTGCCGTCTGCGTCTGGATCTCCGTGAGCTCCGCAGAAAGACCGGCGGTTTCTTCGGCAGCGGCGAGTCCACCGGTTCTGTGGGTGTTGTCACCATCAATATGCCCAAGATTGCTTATCTGTCCGAGACTCCCGAGGACTTCTACAAGCGTCTTGACCATCTGATGGATGTGGCGGCACGCAGCCTGAAGATCAAGCGCGACGTGATCACCCGTCTGATGAATGAGGGTCTGTACCCCTACACCAAGCGTTATCTGGGTACCTTCGATAACCACTTCTCTACCCTTGGCCTCATCGGTATGAACGAAGTTGGCCTCAATGCCAAGTGGCTGCGCAAGGACATGACCCATAAGGAGACCCAGGACTTCACCGTTGAGGTACTGAATCATATGCGTGAGCGCCTGTCCGACTACCAGGAGAAGTACGGCGATCTGTACAACCTGGAGGCCACTCCCGCTGAGTCCACTACCTATCGTTTCGCCAAGCACGACAAGAAGGATTTCCCCAACATCATCACCGCTGCCAAGGAAGGCGAGACTCCCTACTACACCAACTCCTCTCACCTGCCCGTCGGCTATACCGAGGATATCTTCTCCGCTCTGGACATTCAGGACGAGCTGCAGCCTCTGTATACCTCCGGTACCGTGTTCCATGGCTTCCTGGGCGAAAAGCTGCCTGATTGGAAGTCCGCTGCCAACCTGGTTCGCAAGATTGCTGATAACTATAAGCTCCCCTACTACACCCTGTCCCCCACTTACTCTGTCTGCCGTGAGCATGGATATCTGCCCGGCGAGCAGTTCATCTGCCCCCACTGCGGCAAGCATGCTGAGGTTTACAGCCGTATTACCGGTTACTACCGTCCCGTGCAGAACTGGAACGACGGCAAGAGCCAGGAATTCAAGGATCGTAAGGTCTACGACATCACCGGCTCCGTGGTGAAGCGCTTCGGTGCCAATGCCGATATGCCTGTACAGCTCAGTGCAGAGCCTGAGGCAGCCTGCGAGGGTCGCCTGATCCTTTTCACCACCTCTACCTGCCCCAAGTGCGTCATGGCAAAGAAGTTCCTGACCGATGCCAACCTGACTTATGAGACCGTGGTCGTGGATCAGGATCCCGACAGCGCCAGAAAGTACGGTGTCCGTCAGGCACCGACTCTGCTGGTAGTGCAGGGCGACGAAGTTCTGCAGAAGGTGGAGAATCCCTCCAACATCCGTGCATTTGCGGAGGCTCAGAGCAAGTAAAATGTATGATATGATTATCGTAGGCGCAGGTCCTGCGGGTCTGACGGCGGCCATTTACGGCCGCCGTGCAGGCAAGAAAGTGCTTGTGCTGGAAAAAGATACCTTCGGCGGTCAGATGACCTTCTCTCCCAAGCTGGAGAATTATCCCGGCTTTGAGACCATCAGCGGCAATGAGCTGGCGCAGAAAATGCTGGAGCAGGCTCTTGCGCTGGGTGCTGATATTGATATGGACACCGTTATCGATGTGACGGATGGCGAGGTTAAGACCGTAATTTGCGAAGGCGGCCAATATGAAGCCAAGAGCGTGATCATTGCGGCAGGTGCTCACCATCGTCGTCTGCATCTGGACAGAGAAGAGGAGTTTATCGGAAACGGTATTTCCTTCTGTGCGGTCTGTGACGGTGCTTTCTACCAGGGACAGCATGTGGCTGTCATCGGTGGCGGCAATACGGCGCTGCAGGAGATCGTCCTTCTGGCAGATATCTGCAAGAAGGTTACGGTTGTCCAGAATCTGGCCTTCCTTACCGGTGAGAGTAAGCTGATGGAAGTGCTGAAGACCAAGGAAAATGTGGATTACATTTTCTCCACTGTGGTGGAAGGATATGAGGGTGAAGAGGAACTGAAGGCCATTCGCCTGCATAATACGGAGACTGACAGCCACAGCAGGCTGGAGATCGATGGTATTTTCCTTGCCATTGGTACGGTTCCTGAAAATGCACCCTTTGCCAAGGTGGCACAGATCAATGAGCAAGGCTATATTGTATCTGATGAGAACGGTTTTACCACCGCTTCCGGTGTGTTTGTTGCCGGCGATTGCCGCACCAAACGATATCGTCAAATTGCGACAGCCATTGCCGATGGCGCAGCGGCTGCACTGAATGCATGCAGACATTTAGACAGTCTATAAATAACAGCCGCAGCTAAATAGCTGCGGCTGCAAATCTATTCACCTTTGTAATAGTCAACAGAACCACTTTGCGTATGGATCTGATTGATCCTTTTTCCCCAGATCCCGATCTTGTCTGAATCCGGGTATATAGTGATATCGATATAAGAAAATACCGACCTTTCTACGAAAGTATCTAAAAGTATAGAATAAAACAGAAAAAAAATCAACCACAATTTAGTGTTTGCTCATTTTCATAAACTCAGCACTAATATCACGGCCGAGCTACACGACGATCAAAATAGATTTGTATATTTTGTATAAAGCAAATGAAAATTTGCTTCCTTATCTTGTGAAAATTCCTTGACAAAAAGTGACGCGTTTGCTATATTTATATAGAGTATTGGAGTAGAATGTAATAGGCGCATTCTGCTCCTTTGCTTTTTGTCAGAAAGGGTCGAATTCTTATGGTATCTAAACATGAGCTCTTCCAGGACGCTCCGATTGTTGCTGCGGTAAAAGATGATATAGAGCTGAAGCAGGCGCTGGAGTCGGATTGCCAGGTGGTCTTCCTTCTGTATGGAACGATTCTGAATATCAGCAATCTTGTACAGCAGATCCACGCCAAAGAAAAAGTCTGCTTTATCCATGTTGACCTGATCGAAGGTCTCAGCAACCGTGAAATCGCAGTTGACGTACTGGTAAGGTTTGGAAAGCCGGATGGTATTATCTCTACCAAGGTATCTCTGCTGCGTCGTGCACAACAGCTGGGCCTGCTTACCGTTCAACGCTTTTTCCTTTTGGATTCGATGTCTCTTCAGAATATTCTCAGCACAATGGATGCTTTTCATCCGGATTTTATCGAGGTTTTGCCCGGTGTGATTCCTGCTGTGATCCAGGAGATCACCGAAAGAACAACAACGCCGATTATTGCCGGTGGCTTGATCCGCAGTAAAAAGGACGTCATCCATGCATTACAGGCTGGTGCGATCGCTGTATCTACCTCCAGCCGCGCGGTTTGGAAGATGTAACAATGTAATTCTTAGGGAGTTCCCTATTATAATTTATGGAGGCTTTATTTATGGAAACCAGACCTTATGTAGCGTGGGATTTGATTGAATCTTTTATGATCGATGTATTCAAGGCTTACGGTGTGCCGGAGGAAGACGCAAAGATCTGTACCGATGTTCTTCTGGAATCGGATCGCAGAGGCATCGAGAGCCACGGCTGCAACCGCTTTAAGCCCATTTATCTGGATAGAATTAAGAACGGCACCTTGCTTCCCGTTACCAAAATTGATATCGTGAAGGAAACGCCTACTACCGTTGTAATGGATGCCAATCACGGTATGGGTATGGTGGCTTCTCATAAAATGATGGAGATGCTTATCGAGAAGGCAAAGGTATACGGTATGGCCGGTGGTACGATCTTCAACTCCACCCATTACGGCATCGCCGGTTACTGGTCCACGTTGGCTGAGAAGGCCGGTATGATCGGCATTACAGGGACCAATGCCCGTCCCAGTGTGGCTCCTACCTTCGGTGTTGAGCCGATGATGGGCACCAATCCCCTCACCTTTACAATGCCTACCGACGAGGAGTTCCCCTTTAATTTTGACTGTGCTACCTCTACGATTCAGAATGGCAAGATCGAGTTCTATGCCCGTTCCGGCAAGCCCACTCCTGCAGGCCTTACCGTGACCCGTGATGGCGGCACAATGACGGAATCTGCTGAAATTTTGAAGCAGATGCGTGCAGGCAACTGCGCTCTGGCACCTCTGGGCGGCCTGGGTGAAGAGACCGGTGGCTTCAAGGGCTACGGCTTTACTACCATTGTTGAGATCCTGTCTGCCGCTTTGGCTGGTGGCCCCTATATGAAGGCGCTTTCCGGTAAGAATGCCCAGGGCGAGAACGACTTCTACCGTCTCGGTCATTTCTTCTTTGTTATTAACCCGGAGTTCTTTATGGGTCTGGATACCTTCCGCAAGACCACCGGAGGCATCTGCCGCGGTCTCCGCGAGAGCACCAAGGCACCTGGCGCAGAACGTATTTATACTGCCGGTGAAAAGGAATGGCTCTCCTGGCAGGAGCGCAAGAATCTGGGTGTCCCCGTGGGCGAGGCGATCCAGAAGGAATTCATCGGCCTACGTGATGAGTGTGGCCTGCGCTATCAATTCCCCTTTGAAAAGTAAGCATAGGGATCAAATTATCGGGAGGTTGACCTATGGCAGATTACAGCAAGTTTATCTCTCCAAAGCGACGCAGCGTACCCACCCCTAAAAATATGGTGGAAAACGGGAAATGTGTTTTCGGCACCTTTGATAAAGAATTTGAAACGATGAACCTTCTGGAGATCGAAGAACCCACCGCTGCACCGGATTTTCTGAATCGCCTTCGATGCACGGTCTGGGAAGCCGCAGAGATTCACCTGGATGAGTGCGTTCTGCTTACCGCTTGCTGCGATATGGGTGTCTTTGGCCAGGTACTGAATATCTTCTACGACAAACGGAAGAAAAAGGTTCATTCCTGGGCGGCAAAAATCCCAAGTAAAAAAGCGATCATTGCAGAAAATCTGCTCAACGGTTCTGTAACCAAGGCAGAATCGAAGAATTTTTCCGTCTGCTTCACCAATAATTTCCAGGATGGTAGATGCCATATCAAAGTGCGGCAGGATGGTAAAGACGCGCAGCTGGAGCTTGAAGTAACTTTGTCCCGGATTTCCAAACCCTGTGTCGTCTCCATCCCCTTTGATGACCCCAATGTACGTCACCGCCCACTCTACTCGCAGAAGGACTTTTTCCGCTGCGACGGTTGGGTGAAGTTTAATGGCGAGACCTTCCGGACAACGGAAACATCTACTGCAATTGTGGACGACCACAAAGGCTACTATCCCCGTAAGTCACACTATGACTGGGTCACCACAATGGGAATCAATGAGACAAACGGAGAGAAAAAATGGTTCGCCTTTAACCTCACCAGAAATCAATCGATTAACCAGGAAGAATATAATGAAAATCTGATTTGGCTGGAGAATGAGACAAGCCTTCTTCCTCCGGTACATTTCACCCAGGATGTGCCATCTTCCGAATTTAAGGATAAGGGCAACTGGTATATTCGTGATGAACATGATATGGTGAATGTCACCTTCCACATCTATGATATGTACCGTATGGTCGTCCACGCAAAGCCGCTGGTCAGTATTGATTATTTTGTTACCTTTGGCGAATTGGAAGGATATGTCCGTGATGAAGACGGCAACAAGTATATTCTTGACGGTATGGTCGGCATCGGCGAGGACAAAACCTTACTGTTTTAATGAATTTCTAAGTAATTGGAGGAAATAGATATATGGATTACGCAAAAGAATCTCTGCGGCTTCACGGAGAGTGGGGCGGAAAGATCGAAGTAATATGCAAGGTTCCTTGTAAAACCAAGACAGATCTCTCTCTGGCTTATACTCCCGGTGTTGCACAGCCCTGCCTGGAGATCCAGAAGGATTTGAATAAGTCCTACGAATTGACCCGCCGCCATAACCTCTGTGCCGTTATTACTGACGGTACTGCGGTGCTCGGCCTGGGTGATATCGGACCTGAAGCCGGTATGCCTGTTATGGAGGGCAAGTGGGCCCTGTTCAAGGCCTTTGCTGATGTAGATGCCTTCCCTCTGTGCATTAAGTCCAAGGATGTAGAAGAGTTCGTAAATGCGGTTTATCTGATCTCCGGCTCCTTTGGCGGCATTAATCTGGAGGATATTTCCGCACCCCGTTGCTTTGAAATTGAGCGTCTGTTAAAGGAAAAGTGCGATATTCCCATTTTCCACGATGACCAGCACGGTACGGCTGTTATTGTTTTGGCTGGTCTGACCAATGCATTAAAGGTCGTTGGCAAGAAAAAGGAAGATGTGAAAATCGTCACCGTCGGCGCAGGTGCTGCCGGTATTGCGATCGTAAAAATGCTGCTTGCTGCAGGCTTCCGTAATATCACTATGTGCGATAAGCAGGGCGCTCTGTATGAAGGCTGTCCCGGTATGAACTGGGCCCAGGCAGAAATGGCAAAGCGCACCAATCCTGAGCAGACCGGTGGCACGTTGGCTGAGAAGCTGGTCGGCGCAGATGTCTTTATCGGCACTTCTGCTCCCGGTCTGGTCACTCGGGAGATGGTTGCCACAATGAACAAGGATGCGATTATCTTTGCCTGTGCCAATCCGACCCCCGAAATTTTCCCCGATGAGGCAAAAGCCGGCGGCGCCAGAGTGATTTCCACTGGTAGAAGCGACTTCCCCAATCAGATTAACAATGTTCTCGCCTTCCCCGGCATTTTCCGTGGCGCTTTTGATGTTCGTGCATCTGACATCAACGAAGAAATGAAGATTGCAGCAGCCGAAGCTCTGGCTGGCTTGATCAGCCCCGAGGAGCTCAGCGAAGAATGCATTATGCCTGCTGCTTTTGACCCCCGTGTTGGCCCCACTGTTGCAAAGGCAGTTGCTGAGGCTGCACGCCGTACCGGAGTTGCGAGAATCTAAGCTTTTTCCTTATCATAAATATACATTAAGGAGGCATGGATATGAAATACATTATGTCCCTTGACCAAGGCACGACCAGCTCCCGCTGTATTCTTTTCGATCATTCCGGAACTATCTGCGCTACCGCCCAGAAAGAGTTTCGTCAGATTTTCCCGCACCCCGGCTGGGTAGAGCATGACGCAATGGAGATTTGGCGCACCACAGTAGAAGTTGCAAAGAACGCAATGGAAAAGCTGAGAGTGGAGGCCGAGGATATTGCAGCCATCGGTATTACGAACCAGCGAGAAACAACGGTGATTTGGGATAAGGAAACCGGTATGCCGGTTTGTAATGCTATTGTTTGGCAATGCCGTCGAACATCTGCTATTATTGACGATCTGATTCAAAGAGGATACAGCCAGATGATCCGGGAGAAGACCGGACTTGTCCCCGATGCCTACTTCTCCGGCTCGAAAATCAAGTGGATTCTTGACCATGTTCCCGGTGCAAGAGAGCGTGCGGAAAAGGGAGAGCTTCTCTTTGGCACCATCGACACTTGGTTGATCTGGAATCTCACCGGTGGAAAGGTCCACGTTACTGATCATACCAACGCCAGCCGTACAATGATCTATAATATCTATGATCTGTGCTGGGATGAAGAACTGCTGCAGCTGCTGGATATCCCCAAAGCGATTCTTCCGGATGTTAAGCCCTCTACTTATGTCTATGGCAAGACAGAATTTGAGCTGTTTGGCGGCGAGATTCCAATCTCCGGTGCTGCCGGTGACCAGCAATGCGCAATGTTTGGCCAATGCTGCTTTGAAGCCGGACAGATGAAGAATACCTACGGTACCGGTTGCTTCCTGCTGATGAACACAGGCGATACCCCCGTAGAGAGTAAAAACGGTCTGGTTACTACCATTGGTGTTGGGCTGCAGGATAAGGTACAGTATGCGTTGGAAGGCAGTATTTTCGTCGCCGGTGCGGCAATCCAATGGTTAAGAGATCAGATCGATGTACTTACCTCTGCAAAGGAAAGCTATCAGTATGCGACTTCTGTTTCTGACACGGTTGGTGCATACGTTGTTCCTGCCTTTACCGGTCTTGGTGCCCCTTATTGGGATCAGCACGCCCGTGGCTGCATTGTAGGATTGACCCGTGGCTTTGGGCGGGCACATCTGGTTCGTGCAACTCTGGAATCCCTGGCATATCAGACCTATGATATTTGTAAGGCAATGGAGCAGGATTCCGGTATTCCGATCTCTGCCTTAAAAGTAGACGGTGGCGCCTGTTCCAACAATTTCCTAATGAAATTCCAGAGTGATATCCTTTCCTGCGAAGTGCATCGGCCGGAATGTATCGAAACCACAGCACTCGGCGCTGCATATCTGGCCGGACTGGCGGTTGGCTATTGGAAGAGCTTTGACGATATCAAAAATAACTGGGCAATCGATAAGGTATTCTCCCCCGAGAT
>JAZNVK010000046.1:0-2096 GCA_045592805.1 Faecousia sp. | reverse complement strand
AGTAGCGACGAAAATGGCAAGAACCTCCGCCAGATTGGAGGAGAGCAGGAACTGAATGGCCTTGCGGATGTTGTCATAGATCCGCCGGCCTTCTTCTACGGCGGAGACCTTGGTGGCAAAGTTGTCGTCAGAGAGCACCATATCGGCTACATTCTTGGTAACATCGGTTCCGGTGATGCCCATACCCACGCCGATATCGGCGCTCTTGATAGAGGGAGCGTCATTGACACCGTCGCCGGTCATAGCGGTGATACAGCCTTGTTCCTTCCAGGCTTTTACAATACGAACCTTGTGCTCCGGCTGTACTCTTGCGTAAACAGCGTACTTGGTGACATCAAACTCCTCTTCGGGAATCTGATCCAGCTGAGCGCCGGTGATGGCGGTTACGTCATCTTCCAGAATACCCAGCTGACCGGCGATGGCCACGGCGGTGTCCTTATGGTCGCCGGTGATCATCACGGGACGGATACCTGCCTGACGGCATTGCACAATGGCATCCTTGACCTCTTCGCGGATGGGGTCGATCATGGCAGAAAGACCTACATAGCACAGCTCCTGCTCCAGATCCTTAGCTTCGCAGGAAGTGGGCATGTTCTTGTGGCTGCGAATGGCGGCGCAGAGCACACGCAGTGCCTGGTCGGCAAAGGTCTTGTTTGCCAGCAGGATCTGATCCAGAACCTCCCGGGTCATGGGCAGGGCAGCGCCGTCTTTGTAGTAGTGGGTGCAGCAACGAAGCACTTCGTCGGGAGCGCCCTTGGTGAACTGAATGAACTTGCCGTCCGTTTCACAGACCACGGACATCATCTTACGGCCGGAGTCAAAGGGAGCTTCGCCAACACGGGTAAAGCGCTGCGCCTCAGCTTCATAGCCCAGGGAAGTGCAATCATTGACCAGCGCACATTCTGTAGGCTCACCGATGGCATCGCCGTTCTCGCCCGGCTTGGCATCGGAGCAAAGACGCATGGCAAGCGCCAGCAGCTTCAGATCTTCGGTGCTGTGCTCCACAACGGTCATCTTGTTCTGGGTCAGAGTGCCGGTCTTGTCGGAGCAGATGACCTGGGTACAGCCCAGGGTCTCTACAGCGGTCAGAGGGCGGATTACGGCGTTTCGCTTGGACATATTGGTAACGCCAATGGATAGAACGATGGTAACAACGGCGGCCAGACCTTCGGGGATAGCTGCAACCGCAAGGCTGACAGCGACCAGGAAGGTGTCCAGCATACCTTCGCCCGTAATATTGGGATAGCTGCGGATCAGATCGACGGCAAAAATGACAATACAGATGCCGATGACCAGGAAGCTGAGGATTTTACTGAGCTGACCCAGCTTTTTCTGCAGGGGCGTCTGCTCCTCCTTTGCGTCGACCAGTGCGCCGGCAATTTTACCCATTTCGGTGTCCATGCCGGTTCCGGTAATGACCGCAGCGCCACGGCCATATACCACGGTGCTGCCCATGTAAACCATGTTCTTACGGTCGCCAAGAGGTACTTCTTCTCCGGTGAGCGCAGCGACCTGCTTATCAACGGGAACGGACTCGCCGGTGAGCGCTGCTTCTTCCACCTTCATGGATGCACACTCAATAATTCTGGCATCTGCAGGTACAGCATCGCCGGCCTCCAGAATTACTACGTCACCGACGACCAGATCCTCACTGCGGATGGTCAGCTGCTTGCCGTCACGGAGAACTTTGGATGTTGCAGCAGCGATCTCCTGCAGGGCAGCGATGGCGTTTTCTGCCTTGCTTTCCTGGAAAATGCCCAGTACAGCATTGATCAGAACAACTGCCAGGATGATGAACACATCGGCAAAGGATTCATTGGCAAGGGCTGCTGTAATGCCGGAGATCAGTGCGGCGGCCAGGAGAATCAGGGTCATGGGATCAGCCAATTCCTCAAAGAAGCGGCGGATCAGAGACTTTTTCTTGCCCTCTGCCAGTTTGTTGGGGCCGTACTTTTCCAGGCGCGCCTGCGCCTCCCGGGAAGACAGACCCTGCTTCTGACTGCCTTGATCCTTCAGGACACTTTTGCAATCTTTCAGATACGGTTTCAAATGCATTTCCTCCTTCATAATATCAATGGGCACCTCTAAAAACTCTC
>JAZNVK010000045.1:0-10132 GCA_045592805.1 Faecousia sp. | reverse complement strand
GGCTTCATCCTGCTCGGTGGGTAGGGTGTTTATCGTAATTTTGCTGTCATCCTTTAGGTTTGTCCACAAGTTTTTACCCTTTCGGCCCTTGTTATTGGCAATTACTGCATTTGCGGCATCTAAAATTGTGGCGGTTGAGCGGTAGTTTTGCTCAAGCCTTATAACCTTTGCGTTTCTGTATTCGTTTTCAAAAGAGAGGATATTTTCAATCGTTGCGCCGCGGAAACGGTAAATACTCTGGACATCGTCACCGACAACGCAGATATTTTCGTATCGACCTGCCAAGAGGGAGGCAAGGAGATATTGCAGATTATTGGTATCCTGATACTCATCAATGAGCACATAGCGGAATTTCTTCTGATAGAAGTCCCGGACATCCTCCTGCTCCTGCAGCAGGCGCACGGTCAGCAGAATAATATCATCGAAATCCAGTGCATTGGCGCCCTTCAGGCGGCGGGTATACTCCTCGTAAAGCTCCGCAATCTTCTTACCGCGATAATCCGTTCCGGCGGCCTGCGCCATATCAGACGGGCTGCGCATTTTATCCTTTTCTTTGGAAATCAGGTTCAAGACCACCTTGGGTGGGAAGGTCTTATCGTCCAGATTACGATCCTTCAGGATCTCTTTCATCACACGCTCGGAATCGGTGGTATCATAGATTGTAAAATCTCTCTCATAACCCAGACGGTCAATATGGCTGCGCAAGATGCGGCAGCAGGCAGAGTGGAAGGTCATAGCCCACACATCCTGTCCTCCGGGGCCTAAGAGATTGGTCAGACGATCCTTCAGTTCATTGGCCGCTTTGTTGGTAAAGGTGATGGCGATCACCGACCAGGGTTTGGGAGGATCTATGGCGCAGAGCTCATCACAGCGCATGGGATCGACAATTTCCGGATGAGCAACAGCTGATTCCAGATAAATCACGTCTTCTTCTGTAATGTACTCGGGAATTTCATTGCTGTCAGAACCAGCGCCAAAGCGCAGCAGGTTGGCAATGCGGTGGATCAAAACCGTCGTTTTTCCACTGCCTGCACCGGCCAGAAGGAGCAAGGGTCCCTGTGTACAGAGTACCGCCTCCAGCTGCCGAGGATTCATATTCTGAAACTGCGCCGCAATATGTGCCTTTCTGGCGGCCAGATATCGTTCTTCAAAATTCTTAGTCATGTCGGCTCCTTTGATCTGTGTTCATTTCACCCTATATTAAACCACATTTTACAGAAAAAATAAAGTCCGTAAAAATAAATGTTTTCTTTTGGGAAAATGTTTGCTACAATAGAACGGAATGATAAAAGGAGTGTCTCTCTATGTCCCTTTCCCAAACGGCTCCCTGGTTGAATTATTTCGGACGTATTCCAAAATCCATCCATTACCCTGAGGAGACCATCTACACCCTTGTTAAAAAAACCGCACATCGCCTTCCCGATCTGCCTGCTTATGAATTTATGAACCGAGTCACCAGCTACAGGAGCTTTTTAGCTGCCATTGACCGCGCTGCCGGCGCTTTGGCTGCCATGGGAATCGGGGCGGGAGATCGAGTGACGATCTGCATGCCCAATTGTCCTCAGGCACTGCATTGCTTTTATGCGTTGAGCAAGCTGGGGGCGATCTCCAGCATGATCCACCCCCTGTCTGCCACGCAGGAGATCACTTTTTATCTGGACACAGCAGACAGCAAAGCAATCCTGACATTGGATCGCTTTTACGGAAAGGTAAAGAAAGCCTGCGACAGCGCTAAGCGGAAGCCGCTTCTTCTGATCGCTACCATCCAGGAGGAGTTAGGTTCTCTGATGAAGCTGGGTTATGCCCTGACGCAGGCTCGAAAGTTCCCTAAGCTGCCGAAGGATAACAGCTATGTTTTATGGAAGGACGCTCTGAAGCAGCAGGCTCCCATCGCTGATGCGGAACATTCCTGCAAGGAGTGCGCTTGTATTCTCTTCTCCGGCGGTACAACCGGTACTACCAAGGGCATCTGCCTCTCTGACTATAATTTCAATGCTCTGGCGCTGCAAACCATCGCGGCCAGCGGCTGTGAAACCATTGAGGGCTGCACCATGCTGTCGGTTATGCCGGTGTTCCACGGCTTTGGCCTTGGAATCGGCATCCACACAGCACTGGTAGGCGGTGCGAAATGCATTTTGGTGCCGAATTTCTCTGTAAAGACCTATGCTGAGCTTTTACGGAAGAAAAAGCCTAATTTCATTCCCGGCGTTCCTACCCTCTTTGAGGCGCTGCTCCGTGCAGAAAAACTGGACAAGCTGGATATGTCCTTCCTGAAGGGTGTGTTCTCCGGCGGAGATTCCCTTTCCGTGGAGCTGAAGCACAAGGTAGATGCGTTCCTGAAAGCGCACAACGCTAAGGTGCAGATCCGGGAGGGCTATGGCACCACCGAGTGCGTCACTGCCAGCTGTCTGACCCCTGTGGACTATGCCCGTGAAGGCTCCATCGGCATTCCCTTCCCCGATACCTGTTATAAGATCGTCAAAACCGGCACAATTGAGGAACTGCCCGCCGGGGAAGAGGGCGAGATCTGTCTCTCCGGTCCCACTGTGATGCTGGGCTATCTGGATAAGCCCGATGAGACCGCGCAGACGCTGCGGCAGCATTCTGACGGCAAGGTATGGCTGCACACCGGTGATCTGGGCAAGATGGATTCCGACGGTTTCGTTTATTTCAAGCAGCGGATCAAGCGGATGATCATCTCCTCCGGCTACAATATTTATCCCGGCCAGCTGGAGAATATCATCGACGGACACGAGAAGGTATTACTCTCCTGCGTCATTGGCGTGAAAGATCCCTATAAGATGCAGAAGGTGAAGGCTTTTGTGGTACTTCGTCCGGAATTCAGCCCTTCCGATGAAATCAAGGCAGAGCTGATGGCATATTGTGCCGAGCGTATTGCCAAATACGCAATGCCCTATGATATCGAGTTCCGAAAGGAGCTGCCCAAAACTCTGGTTGGCAAGGTTGCCTATCGGGAATTAGAGAAGGAAGCGGAGGCGCAGGATGCATGAGTGAAAAGAAAATCTCCTCCCGTATTTGGGAGTTGGACGCCCTTCGGGGACTGTGCATCCTGTTTATGCTCCTGATCCATCTGTTTTTTGACCTGGAGCATTTTGCAGGAATTGATCTGGGACTTCCCCACTGGTTTGATCTGGTTCAGCAGTATGGTCATGTTTTCTTTATTCTTATTTCCGGTATTTGCGCCACACTTGCCAGCAGAAGTTTTCAACGAGGCATCTATGTCTTTGGCTGCGGCCTGCTGATCAGCTATGTGACCCTCTTTGCGGAAGTCTTCTTCCAAATGAACGGCATCCGAATCTGGTTCGGCATTTTACATCTTCTTGGTGTTTGCATGATGCTCTATCCCCTGTTCAAGAAACTTCCGCACTGGGCGCTGGCGATCCTCGGTCTTGCCTTTGTGGTTCTGGGTTTCTGGATGGATACCATCCGTGTGGATGTCATTTGGCTTTTCCCCCTTGGGCTCCGCTCCGGTACGGTCTTTACCGGCAGCGATTTCTTCCCCCTCTTCCCCGGCTTTGGCTGGTTCCTGCTGGGTGCCGCTCTGGGAAAATCCTTATATCGGAAAAAGCAAACGCTGCTGCCCAGAGTTCGCAGTTCTGTGTTTCCACTGCGTTTTTTAGGCTTTGTGGGCAAGCATTCCCTTATCATTTACCTCGTCCATCAGCCTATTCTCTATGCTATTACCTTCGTATTCTTTATGTAAAAAGTTGACGGTACGGTCTTTTTCAGATCGTACCGCTCTTCTATATCTAATTGTTGACACTTCAACTTCTATATGATACAATGCATATTGTTGATTTATCAACAGGAAAACATTCAAAGGAAATGCATTATGATTACAAAGATTATTACCGACTCAACTGCTGATCTCCTCCCCAATTGGAAGGAAAAAGTGTCCGTCGTTCCTCTGACCGTAAACTTCGGAGAAGAAGTCTATCTGGACGGCATAACGATCGGCCATAAGGAGTTTTATGAGAAACTGGTGGAAACCGATGTTCTGCCCACGACCAGCCAGGCAATCCCCGCAGCATTCAGCGATGCTTTCGCCCAACTGAAGGAGGATGAGGAGGCGGTAGTAATTACCATATCCTCTACCCTATCCGGCACCTATCAAAGCGCTATGATCGCCGCCTCCGAATATGATAATATCTACGTTGTCGATAGCTGCTCTGCTGCCATTGGGGGTGGAATTCTGGTTGCCCTTGCATTGGAGTTGGCGGAAAAGGGCTTCAGCGCCAAACAGATCGCAGAAACCCTGGAAGAAGAAAAACAGAAAATCGTTCTGGTAGCACTGGTTGATACGCTGGAGTACCTGAAAAAGGGTGGGCGTGTTTCCAAGACCCTTGCCTTTGCAGGAACGATCCTGAACATAAAGCCGGTCATTGCCCTGGATGAGGGGAAAATCGTCATGCTGGGCAAGACACGGGGTTCACGGCAGGGCAACAATCTGCTGGTACAGCAGATCGAAAAAGCCGGCGGTGTGGATTTCTCTAAACCTGTCCTTTTAGGATATACAGGTCTGTCTGAGGCTCTACTTCTGAAGTACATTGAAGACAGCAAATATCTTTGGGCGCAGGGTCTTCAAGAGGTTCCCTTTACTACCATCGGCAGCGTAATCGGCACCCATGCAGGTCCCGGCGCTGTTGCGGTCGCGTTTTTTAAGAAATAAAATCGAGGTCGGTTGGAATTTTCTCCGAACCGACCTCGATTTTTATTACTCCCGCAGCAATCTGCGCCGGGCAATATTGATGGTGTTTTCCTGCATATGGTTCATCCAGGCGATGCTTCTGCCGCAGCCGAAAGCAACACAGGAATCCGCGTCATCTGCCGTCATGCAGTTCATTTGCGTCCACTCCTGCAACAGGCGATCCATGCCGTAGATACGGCTGCCGCCGCCGGTCAGGACAATACCGTTCTCCGCAATGTCGGAAACCAGTTCCGGCGTGGAAGTTTCCAAAACATCCAATACACGCTCCACGATCTGACGTGCAGGGCGCTTCAGAGCCTCCAGCATATCGTCGCCCGTCAGGACAACTTCTCCCGCAAGACCGTTCTTCACATTACGTCCCTTCACAGTATACTCCAGGCGCTCCGGCCGCTCATAAACACAGCCAATGGAGTGCTTTGCCTCTTCGGCGGTATTACGACCGATCACAAGGCCATACTTTCTGCGGACATATTTCATGATTGCCTCATCAAAAGCGACACCGGCAACCTTAATAGAGGCGGAGTTTGCCACCGCATTCATAGAGAGAATACCGATATCCGTTGTGCCGCCGCCGATATCCACTACCATTCTGCCCTTGGGGGTGCTGATATCCAGGTTGGCGCCAAGGCAGGCGGCCAGAGGCTCCTCGATCAGATAGACTCGCCGCGCGCCAGCCTCAGTAGCAGCCTGAATCACAGCGCGTTCTTCTACTTCGGTAATGCTGCTGGGTACAGAGACAATCATACGGGGCTTGATAATACTGTTTTTGACAACACGGCGCACCAACTCCGTCAGCAGCTTGGAGGTCATCTCAAAGTCCGTGATCACACCGTCACGGATGGGATGGATCGCCGCCACGTTGCCGGGGGTTCTGCCCAGCATGTTTCTTGCGGCAGCGCCGACCTGGAGAACCTTTCCGGAGTTCTTGTCCAGCGCCACCACCGCGGGCTCACGGAGGATCACGCCCTTACCGGCCTGATAAATCAGAATATTGGAGCTGCCCAGGTCTACGCCCAGATCCTTAGAAAAGATAGCCATAGTATCACACCTACTTAAATATTTTTCTCGCCGCAGCCACGGTCAGGCAGCGAACCTCAGAGGCACCGGACAGACGCAATACATTGCAGCATTCGCTGACGGTTGCACCGGTGGTTAATACATCGTCAATTAACAAAAGTTTCTTCCCTGTATACCGCTCCGTCCTGTATCCACGGTAGACACCGCGCACATTGGCAGAACGCTCCGAGCTATCCGCCAGAGAAGATTGCGCCCGGTTATCCCGACGCTTGAGCAGGCAGCGACAGACAGGAACCTTCAATTCCTTAGCCACAGCTTTCGCCAGAAGCTCTGCCTGATCATAGCCACGCTTACGGCGGCGCTTTGCACTGACAGGAACGAAGGTAAGCACATCGAAGGGGATCTGCTTCCGCAGAATCTCCATAGCAAGCAGCCTGCCATAGGCGCATGCATAATTGCTTCTCCCCGCGAATTTATACCGGCGAATGGAGTCGGGAATCTGCTTCTCGTAATAGAAGAGGCTGTATGCTTTCTTGCAGAAAGTGATCTGGCCGATATCCCCTTCTGTTCGAGGCAGCGAAGTACGGCAATCGGCGCACATATCCGATTCCCGATCCTTCAAAAGATGCCCACAGAAAACGCACTTAGGCGGAAATAGCAAATCCAAAAGCCATGAAATTACTCTCATACGCCCAGTTTCTCCAACAGGCGGTGACGCAAGCCACAGTAGCGCTTATTGCGACGGTTGTTTTCTGTCATGGCAGCAATGACTTCTTCATTGCCCACCATAATCATCAGTTCTCTGGCGCGAGTCATGGCAGTATAGAGCACACCGCGGGTCAGAAGCATGGGAGCGCCTGCAAAGGGAACGAAAATGACCGCACGATACTCGCTGCCCTGGCTCTTATGTGCCGTAATGGCATAAGCCAGCTCCAGCTCGCCCAGAAGATCCGTCTGATAGGCCACAGTTTTGTCATCAAAACAGACCTCCATCAAGCCCTCGTTATGATCAATGCGGCGAATGGTGCCGATATCACCGTTAAAGATACCCATGCCGACACTGCCATCGGTCTTCTTCCACAGTATATCATAATTGTTGCGGATTTGCATCACCCGATCTCCCTCACGGAAGCAGTTTTCTCCAAAAAATGCCTCTTTCTTTCCAGGGGATTGGGGATTTAGGGTGATTTGCAGCATACGATTCAGATTGACCGTTCCGCATGCGCCCTTTTTTGTGGGGCTGATTACCTGGATTTCTCCCGAAGGAATCCCCATTTTCACAGGCAGGCGCTGGGCGCACAGCTCGCAAACTGTCTGTACCAGCTTGGCAGGGTCGTGGCGGCGCATAAAGAAGAAGTCACGGTCTGTAACATTGAGAACAGGCAGTTGACCATGATTGACCGCATGAGCATTCATAACAATCAGGCTCTCCTGTGCCTGTCGGAATATTTCTGTCAGGCAGACAGAGCGAACCGCTCCGCTGCGGATCAGATCACCGAAGAGATTCCCTGCTCCCACAGAGGGCAGCTGATCGGGATCTCCGACCAGGATCAGGCATGCCTTTGGGGGCAGAGCCTTCAGGAGACTGTGCATCAGAAGCAGAACCACCATGGACATCTCGTCCACGATCAGAGCATCGCACTCCAGGGGCTCACTTTCGCACTTTCTAAAGTACATTTCCCCATTATCGGGAGAAATCTGTGCCTCCAACAGGCGATGAATGGTTGCAGCCTCGCAGCCTGTCAGCTCAGAAAGCCGCTTTGCCGCTCTGCCCGTAGGCGCTGCCAAAAGGGTATTTCTGCCCAAAAGGTCAAAGAGCTCCAGAATGCCGGATAAGGTGGTGGTCTTTCCTGTACCGGGGCCGCCGGTGAGAATCATCACCTTGCGCTCCGCTGCCGTAATAATCGCCTCTTTCTGAAGCTGGGCATAACGGATGGATTTATTGCGCTCAATGGTCTGAAGGAAACGCTCCACTGCCGGAAGGCTTCGGGCAGGGGTATGTGCCATTTCCAAAATGCGATGGGCGATATAGGTTTCCGCCTCATGGTACTCCGGAAGATATACAGCCTGCAAGCCCGCAACGGTATCCAGCTCCACACTTCCGAATTCTGCAAGACGCTTCAGGGCCGCCGCCACCAGCTCAACCTCCAGATCCAGCATCTGTGCTGTGGCCAGAACCAGCTTGTCCAGAGGAAGGAAGCTATGTCCGTTATTCAGGTTATGCCGTAATTCAAAGATTACCGCCGCTTCCACACGGCAGTCATCTCCCCCATCGAATCCGATCTGAAGCGCCATTTCGTCTACCAGAGAGAAGGGCGCGCCGAATTGAGGCTGGGTCAGGAGATAAGGATTCTCCTGCACCAGCATACCGCTCCGCTCACCGTACACCCGATAAAGACGTACGGAAATGGAAGCCGGAATTCTGTAGCTGCCGAGAAACTCAATAAGGCGGCGAAGTCCCACCTGACGGCGGAATGCGTCTCCCATTTCCAGCGCTGCTTTGGCAGAAATACCGCTGATTTCTGCCAGACGCTCAGGCTCACGGTCCAGAATCTTCAGGCTGTCCTCGCCAAATTTCTCCACGATTTTCTCTGCGGTTTTGGGGCCGATTCCCTTTACCGCACGGGAGGAGAGATAGGCGAGAATATCGCCGGTGGAATCCGGCAGCAGTCGCTCCAGAAATTCCGCCTCAAACTGCTTACCATAGGTACTGTGCTGCACCCATTTTCCTGTGACAATCAGACGTTCTCCGGCAACGGCCGAAGGGATCACACCAACGACGGTAATCATGGAGCCTTCGTCACTATCCAGTTTGATTACGGCGTAGCCGTTTAGTTGATTCTGATAGACCACAGCGGCTATGGTGCCACTAATCAGTTCCTGCTCCAAATTGATCGATCTCCCAACTGATGTACTCTTTTGCCTGCTCCGAAGAACAGAGGATCGCCTCCGTCTCACGAGACAATAGGATTTGCGCTGCCATGACACTCTCGGGACTCAGATCCCGATCCACGAATAGCAGGGTTCCGTCATATGTACGATTTCTCTGCCGCTTCAGGCAGAAGCGGATCTGCTGCTCTACCGCAGCGGTATCCCCCTGCAGGCAGACAACGTGGAACAACGCAGCACCTCCGCTTCGCCGCTGTAGCAGCTGCTGCCAAAGGATAAGCCCAACAAGGGCCGCAAGAAAAAACAAGACGAAAAACAGCAACATGCACCACCACCTCATTCCATTGTATGAGGAGTGGCAGGACCATGTGCAAAAGGATTATTCCGCCTGTAAAACAGCTTCGGCGCAAGCCATACCGTCTGCGGCCGCAGACATGATCCCACCGGCATAACCGGCACCCTCACCGCAAGGATACAGCCCCCGCAGGCTGCTCTGCAGAGTCTCTCCACGCAAAATCCGCACAGGAGCGGAGCTGCGTGTTTCCGGTGCCGTAAGGAGCGCATCCTCGGAGGCAAAGCCCTGAAGCTGTCCGTCCAGCGTTTTTATAGCAGCGGAAAGGGTTTGACATATATCCTCGGGGAACAGCTCATGGAGATTGCAGAGCGTTACACCGGGACGGTAGGTGGGCATAACAGCACCCAGGTCGGAGGAACTGATTCCCTTCAGGAAGTCTCCAACCTTCTGCGCGGGGGCATGGTAATTACCACCGCCAAGACGGAAGGCGGCAGCTTCAATTTCCTCCTGCCACAGCATACCACCCAGAGCGCCGGGATAGGGAAAGCGCTCCGGCTTCAGGGTCACCAGTAAGGCTGCGTTGGCATTCACTCCGTCACGGCCGCTATAGCTCATGCCGTTGGTCACCACTGTATTCTCCTGTGACGCAGCTGCAACCACATAGCCGCCGGGACACATACAGAAGGTATAGGCAGAGCTGCCGTCCTCCAGATGGCAGGACAGCTTATAATCCGCAGGCGGAAGACTCCCGCTACGGCTCCGGCCGTACTGCGCCTGATCCACCAGTGTCTGGTGATGCTCAATGCGGCAACCCATGGAAAACGGCTTCGGCTCCATGGGAATTTGCGCCCTGTGGAGGGCGCGATAGGTATCTCTGGCGCTATGACCGATGGCCAGGATCACTGATTTACAGGGCAGGGTCACCGTCTCACCCTGTTGCATATAGGTTACAGCGGTAATTTCGCCGTTTTCAACACAAAAATCGGTAAACCTGGCACCGAAGCGAACTTCGCCGCCTAAGGACTCGATTCTTCTGCGGATATTTTGCACCACGTAGAAAAGGATATCCGTGCCTACATGGGGCTTGGCATCGTATAAGATCTCTTCGGGAGCGCCATATTTCACCAGCTGTCGCAAAATCCAGCGGCTGCGGGGATTTTTGGTGCCGGTATTGAGCTTGCCGTCGGAGAAGGTGCCGGCAC
>JAZNVK010000044.1:0-10568 GCA_045592805.1 Faecousia sp. | reverse complement strand
GGTTCATGGCCTCCCGGGACAGGGGGTAACGATCCTCGTAGAGGCAGAAGCCGATGCCGTATTCGTCCTTACGGCTGCGGGTGAAGGCTTCCTCCCGTTTCGCGGCGTTGACCTCACCGATGAGGTAGAGATACTGGATCTCCACCCACTTCGCCATGCCCTCGTAGACCAGCAGGCGCTTGCCGCCGGAGAGCTTGCCCAGGGCAGACTCGTCCCAATGGAGGTACTGCCAGATATGGGTCAGCTCGTGGACAAAGGTGGCGATGACCGAGAGACGGGGGGCGCCGTTTTCCACATAGACAGCGTACTCGCCCTTCTTGCTGACGGCCACGCCCAGAATCAGCAGGCTCTTGTTATCCACCTCGCTGAGGGGGCGGCGGAGCTTGCGCTTCAGGCTGCGCTCCTCCAGCATCTCGACACGGACGGGCGCACTGAGGGTAGCACCGAAGAATGCCTCCAGATTGGCACGGACATCGTCATAGATCGCCCGCAGACCCTCGGCGGTGGTGACCAGGGTGCGGCTGCAGGTGGTGCAGCGGGCTCTGCCGTCGGGAAGGCGGTGGTAGTCCACACCGGGGATATCCGCGCCGCAGTAGGAGCAGCGCGCCATGGGCGCATCGGCATTGACCACGGTCTTCATGACCTCGGAGAAGTCCTTGCCCTCACGGGCGCGGCGGAGCTCGCCGCCGTCGAAGCCCAGACCCTGCAGGAAGGCAGAGGTGCCGCTGAGATCCTGGGGGGAGGAGAGAGTAGCATTGCCGTAGCGCAGGTAAGCACGCTCATGGTAGGGTCGGGGCAGACGTCTGCCGTAGCTGTCCAGTGCGGGAGCCTCTGCGGCTGTATCCGTGGGTTCGGTGGGCAGCTCCTGCTCTGCGGTGACCTCCGCAGGTTCGGCAGGTGCTTCCGTGGTTTCCACGGGCAGAATTTGTTCTTCCGCTACAGACACATCTGTGGTTACGTCGCACACCTCGGGCTGCAGCTCCGGTCGTTCCTTATCCATACATGATTTAACTCGTTAAATCAATTATTATTTCAGGCTTTTTCCTAACTGTCAAAAAATCCTGACTCTTTCCGCCTCCGCACCCGAAATACTACCTGTTAAGCTTCCTTTTTCGCTCTTGTCATCCACAGCGCCAACAGCAGGGCTGTGACGCCGCCGGTGAGCTTGGCGACGATGACGGGCAGGAGCAGGGTGCTGTTGTAGCCGGCGGTGAAGCCCAGATGGTCTCCGAACACAAAGGCCGCCGACACCGCAAAGGCAATATTCAGAATTTTTCCCCGGGCATCCATGTCCTTCAGCATGCCCAGCATGGGAATGGAATTGGCAAGGCTGGCCACCAGTCCGGCAGCGCCCACCTCGTTCATGCCCATGAGGCCGCCCAGCTTCAGCAGCGGCTTTTTCAGCAGCCGGGTCAGGGCGTAGACCAGAGGGAAGGCACCGGCCAGCACAAAGGCGATCTCCGCCACCACCTCCGCCTCCTGCCCGATGGGGTTCATGCCGGGGATCAGAACGATGCCCGTCAGCGCCTCAAACAGCGCCGCACCCAGCCCCAGGGTGATCACCGCCACCACGCCCTTGCCGAAGATCAGAAAGCCGCGGATCATCCCACGCTCCCATTTCCAAAGCCCCAGGGCCAGAAGGGCGGCAATGAGGGCGATGGGCGTGAGATTTTTCAGAATCATCAGCAGCGGAAAGCCCGCTGTCAGACCACCGGCCAGCACGCCGACGGGAATGGTGACAATGCCTGCCAGAACGCCCCGTCCCAGAGCCGGGTGATCCTCTTTTCGAATGATCCCCAGAGCCACGGGGACAGTAAATACCAGAGTCGCTCCCAGCATAGCGCCCACAATGAGGCCGCCCAGCTGTGCCGCCTGGGGACTCTCTGCCAGCGCCTCCGCCAGGGGCGCGCCGCCCATGTCGTTGGCCAGGATCGTACCGGCAAACATGGCAGGATCTGCCCCCAAAAAGCCGAACAGCGGCGCCAAAACCGGCTTCAGCAGCTTAGCCAGCACCGGTGCCAGACACAAAATGCCCAGCATACTCAGCGCCAGAGCGCCCATGGCCAGGATGCCCTCCTCCAGCTGCTTGCCCAGCCCCAGACGGTTGCCGAAGATCCGATCCAGAGCCCCCAGCACCGCAAAGACCGCCATCACAAACAGTATGATCTCATTTACCGACATGCTCTCACCGTACTCTCATCCAATATTCCCACAATGGCCGCATCCACGGGGCAATCCGGCTGCTCCAGCCGTGCCGCCGTGCCGAAGGTAAGGATCACCCGATCCCCCTGTCCGGCGCCCACCAGATCTGCCGCCACCAGCTCCCCCTCCTCCACCTGCACCTGCAGCAGGCTCTGCCCCCGCAGGGCAGGGCTTTTTTTCGTCGCCCAGACGCAGCCGGTCACCGTTCCGATTTTCACTCTGCTTTTCCCTCCAGAATGTCCCGTGCCAGAGGGGTCAGCCGCCCCGTGACCGGCAACCCCTCCTTTACACGGCGGCGCAGCTCCGCCGCCGTCACAATGCCCTCGCAGGCGGTTCTCAGCGGCCGTACCCCCAGCCGAAGCATTTGCCGTCTGGCCTGCAGAAGGGCAGCGTACAGCTCCCGTGGGGCGGTTTTCTGATACTGCCGCCAGGTCTCCCCTTTCTCCCAGAGGTACACCGCCTTTCCCTCCAGCAGCGCCTGCAGACAGACTTCGTCGGGGAAATGCAGCAGCGCCCCGGCATCCATGGAGCCGAGGATCACCGCCTCATAGGGCGGCTGGGTCACATAGCGGTAGCCGGTCTCCTCCTCCGGGGCAGCGCCCAGAAGCAGCGCCGCCGGTTTTCTCGCTGCCAGCACCCGACGCAGCACCTCCTCCACAATGGCATCCTTCATAGAATTCTCCCCAGATCTCCCTTTTTCAAACCGCAGGCATTGGCCTCGTCATAGTCCAGATGGGCGCAGGTGGCAAAATCCGGACGCACACGCACCGGCACCTGCTCCAGAATCACCGGACGGCTGCCGAAGACCTGTAATCGGACCGTTTCCCCGTCGGAGATCCCCCGAAGAAGGGCATCCTCCCGGCTCATGTGAATATGCCGCTGGGCGACGATGACCCCCCGTTCCAGCTTCAGCTCCCGCTCGCCGCAGAAGAGGGTGATCCCCGGAGTCTGCTCCACCCGACCGCTGAGCCGCACCGGTGCGGAGATCCCCAGGGAAACGCAATCCGTCAGGCTGACCTCCACCTGATTTTCCCTCCGGCAGGGCCCCAGCACCGCCACGTTCCGCAGCTCTCCCTTGGGGCCACGGAGTCCCACCCGTTCCCGACAGACAAACTGTCCCGGCTGAGACAGCGGCCGCAGCACCGTCAGACCGTGGCCGAAGAGCTGCTGCGCCGCCGCCTCCGTCAAATGCACATGCCGCCCCGGTGCCTCCACCTCCAAAAACACCCGCCGCAGCAAAACCTCCGCCAAAGTCTCCCAACGCTCCATCAAAACAAACCTCCTCATAGATATGTAAGGCAAAAATTTCCCCCTCCATCGAACCCTCGCAGGGACGCACCCACGTGTGCGCCCACGGCGGAATATCGCCTGCGGAACGAAATTGGAATATGGGACGCACCCACGTGTGCGCCCACGGCACTACCGAGCCGGTGAATGGTGAAGGAGTAGGGGCAGGATACATCCTGCCCATGACACCACCGTCAAATAGCTGTTTCTCGAACTGCCGGTTGCACCGCCAATCAACGATCTCCCCCTTTGAAGGGGGACACAGGGGGTTGCTGTTGGCACCGCCGTCAAAAAGATGTTTATCGGTCTGTTTGCCTCCGCATAAATCTACCTTTTCAATAGAGGAACAGGCTACCGAAAAGTCATGTCATTGCGAGGAGGGCGTAAGCCCGACGTGGCAATCCGTTCCAAAAATGTTTCGATTATATGGGAATTTAGTGTAAAATCGGTAGTTTTTAAGGATGCGGATTACCACGGCCACAAGTGGCCTCGCAATGACATTGCGTAATATGTTGTCTCTCTCATAGTACGAAATTATTCCTAATACGGGAGGGTCTGGCTGTATCCAACAGTTCGACAAATTTCTGTTTGACTTACTGCGAATGGGGTTTATCTTTAGCCTTAATGGAGATTTTTAAGCTCCTTTGAGCTAAACATGTGCGGTTTACATAATTTTATTATGGTAAATTTGAAGAGCAGCCGTAGCTGCGTTGCCTGTCGGCAGTGCCACGGGCAGGATGTATCCTGCCCCTACGCATTCTGACGGTGGTGCGATGAGTCTCGGCGCGCCTGGTAGTCGCGCCCTACGGTGGTAATTGTCAGCGCATCCAACTGTTTGGCAAATTTCTGTTTGACTTTGGCAAATCGAGAGCAGTTCAGCCTTGGCTGCACCTCTCTGTTTCAAATCCATGGGCGAAGCCCATACCTCAACTTCTCACTTCTCACCCATCACTCCTCACCCATTCTTCCCCCCTGCCTTCTCCCCGATCATCAGCAGGTAGCAGTAAGAGGAAAGACGGTTCAGAGCTTTGCCCAGATCCTGACGGGTCAGGCGGCCGTCACGGTCGGAGAAGGCGGCGCAGCAGAGCAGCTCCGTTCTGCGGATCTCCGTGCGCAGACGGTTCAGCCACAGCAGCGCCTCCCCGTCCCCGAAATCCGGCTGAAAATGCCCCTGTCCGTAGTATTTCTGGGGGTAATGGCTCCGCTCCCGCAGGGCGGCGGCATCCAGATCCCCCAGGCGGCGCTCCGCCAGAGGCTCCTCCAGCACATCCGCCCGCATGATATCCTTGCACAGGCGCAGCATCTCCCTCAGCGCCGTGTTTTGTCGGGGGCAATGGCTGCCGCAGAGCAGCAGCATTGCCTCCAGGCTGTCCAAAGCCCCCCGAAAGGCGATCCGCGGATGGGTCTTTGGCACCAGAAGCTGACCGGACAGGTGGGTCAGCTCCTCCGGTTTCTCCCGGTACAGACCGCCCCGCAGATCATGAAACTCCGTAGGCGAAGCATCACGCTGCCGGATCGCAATGCCCTCCTCCCGCAGCCAATCCTCCGCCGCAGCCGTCAGCCGATCCCCGGGATAGAGCCAGAACACCCGTTTGCCCTCCTCGGTGCGCACCGCGTCCCGCGCGGCTGTCAGAGTGTAGAGCATTACTCCGTGGGGCTGCCGTAGACCGCCTTGGGCAGAATGGCATCCACCTCGGCATGGGGACGGGGGATCACGTGGACAGAGATCAATTCGCCCACCTTCTCCGCCGCCGCAGCGCCTGCATCGGTGGCGGACTTTACAGCGCCCACGTCACCACGTACCATAACGGTCACCAGACCGCCGCCCACCTGCTCCTTGCCCACCAGCTGAACGTTGGCAGACTTGACCATGGCATCCGCCGCCTCAATAGCGCCCACCAGTCCCTTGGTCTCGATCATTCCCAATGCATTGGTATTCATAATAAAGTACCTCCAAAATAGATTGTTATTTCAAATCCAGCCGCTGCAGGATTTTTCGGGTCAGTTCTTCGATGAGTGCGCTGTCCGTGGGGAGAGGCTCCGCAGGCGTTTCCCTGCTTGCTGCACAGGCTTCCTCCTTGCCCCAGGCCAAACGGCGGATATTCACCAGATCCAGGGGGCCGATGTTATTGGAGGAGGAGCTGCCGCCCACAGCGCCGCAGCCCAGAGTCAGAGCGGGAAACAGCTCCGTGGTGCTGCCGATGCCCCCCAGAGAGGAGGGGGTGTTGACCAGGAACCGTGACACCGGCACCTGCAGGGCAAAGCGCTGAATCACCGCCTCGTCCCCGGCATGGATGCTGAAGGTATGCCCCGCTCCCTCCTGCTCCAGCACCTCAATGGCACGGCGCAGCACGCTGTCCTCGCTCTTCTCCACAAAAAAGGCCAGCACGGGACAGAGCTTCTCTCTGGAATAGGGTCGGGTGGGACCTGCCTGCGTCTCATGGGCAAGGAGCAGCTTTGTCCCCGAAGGAACGTCGATTTCCGCCATTTTGGCCAGCTCCGGCGCCGTTTTGCCCACCACCTGGGGATTGATGGAGCCATCGGGACGCAGAAGCAGCTTCGCCAGCCTTCCTGCCTCGGCCTCCGAGAGGAAATAACCTCCCTGACGGCCGAATTCCGCCCGAACCCCGGCGGCGTTCTCCTCCTGCACCACCACACTCTGCTCCGAGGCGCAGATGGTGCCGTTGTCAAAGGTCTTTGACCGCAGAATGTGGCTCACCGCCTGCTGTACATTGGCCGTGGGGTGGATATAACAGGGGCCGTTTCCCGCACCCACGCCGATGGCAGGCTTGCCGGAGGAATAGGCGGCGCGCACCATGCCGGGACCGCCGGTGGCAAGGATCAGCCGCACCTTCTCATGCCGCATCAGCTCCTGCACCGCCTCCATGGTGGGCAGGGGCAGACAGCTCACCGCCCCATGGGGACAGCCCGCCTTTTCCGCCGCAGAGGCCAGAATTTTCACCGCCTACAGGGTGCAGTTCAGCGCCTTGGGATGGGGAGAGAACACCACAGGATTGCCTGCCTTCAGGCAGATCAGCGCCTTGTAGATGGCGGTGGAGGTGGGGTTGGTGGAGGGGACGATGGCACAGATCACCCCCACCGGCACCCCCACATCCCAGACCTTCCCGTTTTTGCGCAAAATGCCCACGGTGGGCAGGTCCTTGATGGCATCATAAACCCGACGGGAGGCAAAACGGTTCTTCTCCGCCTTGTCCGTGGCATTGCCGAAGCCGGTCTCCTCGGCTGCCAGCCGTCCCAGCTGCACTGCCGCAGCCTCTGCCGCCTCGGCCATGGCCTTGACGATAGCATCCAGCTGCCCCTGGGAAAAATGCTTCAGCTTCTCATAGGCAGCATGGGCGGCCTCTGCCAGACGCCGCGCCTCCTGCCTCGATTGTAAATCCTTATCCAGTTCCATAGATCCTCCTTGTGTTGCTTGGGCGAAAAAATGTTCATCGGTCTGTTTGCTTACGCCCAAAACCTCGTTGCCGATAGAAGCAGAGGCTACCGAAGAGCCATGCCATTCCGAGGAGGGCGTAAGCCCGACGTGGGAATCCGTTCCCCTGAATGTTTCGATTATATGGGAATTTGGTCTAAAACGTAGGGTTTTAAGGATGCGGATTGCCACGGCCACAGGTGGCCTCGCAATGACATTGCGTATTTGATACCTGATTCATAGCCTGAAAAACCTCCTAATACGGGAGCCTTTGGTTGCGCCAAACCGTTCGACAAATTTCTGTTTGGCTTTGGTAAATCGCAGAGCAGGTCGTAACCCTTCGCACCGATCCATTTCAAACCCATGGGCGAAGTCCATACCGACCTTATTCACTATTCACCACTCGCTGCCTTCGGCCGCTGCGCTACCTGCTGCACCCGTTGGGCAAAGGCGCGGCAGGCGGCTTCGCAGGCGGATTGGCTGCCCGTCAGGAGCGCGCCTGCAAAATTGGTCTCCGTGGGGGGCGGAAAGAAGGCACCCATCTGCACATGGGCGGTCTTCAGCGCCGCATCCAGACCCTCCAGCGCCTCCATGGGCGGCGCGATCACGTAGGCCAGCGCCGTCCCCTGCGGCACCTTTGCCAAGTGGGACAGGTAGCTCCCCGAGGCACTGACCACATGGGCAAGATACACAATATCCCCCGCCTCGTTGGCCTTCTCGAAGCCCAGCCGCTCCAAAACTCCCAGCGCCGCCTGCAGGCCGCTGCGGGCCTGGGTGGGGTCCTTTGCCCCGAGAATTCCGATGACCTCCCCCGCCAGACGGGTGGAGGCATTGCCTGCGCCGCCGTAAAAGCTCCTGCCGTAGACCACCTCCACCGCCGCTGCCTTGGTGGCCTCGTCCAGGGCGATATAGGTGGCATCGTCACAATCCGTGGTGAGCAGGGCAATGCTCCGCAGCTGCGGCGGCAGCTGAAGCGCTGCTGCCAGGGCAGGTGCCACATTGGCAATGACCCGTGCGCTGAGCACCTGCACGGGGATCATCGGCCACCCTCCTGCGCAAAGTCCACACCGGATTTTTTCTTCTGTAAAATCTGCCCCATAACCGTGGCAATGTGGGCGCCCGCCTCCACCGGGGCAATGCCCTGGGCATGGATATTGGAGATCACCGTCCGTTCCGACTCACGGGTGCTGAGTCGGGGGTGATAGGTCAGGTAAGCAGACATGGACGCATTGGTCACCAGCCCCGGCCGCTCCCCCACCAGCATACACACCAGCTCGCAGCCGGTCAGCTCCCCCAGATGATCCCCCGCGCCTACCCGACAGTAACGCACGAAAATCCCCTGTCCCGTTTCGAGACCCTGGGTTTTCAGCCCCTGACGGATGGCCCGGAGGCAATCCATGGCATTCTCCGTAATGGCAGAGGAGGACAGACCGTCCCCCACCACCAGCAGGATCCGCTGCCCGGAGAAGACCTCACGGACCAGCTTCCCCGTCTCCTGAGAGAAGCGCCGACCCAGGTCGGGACGGGTGAGGTACTGCTCCTTGTCCTTGCACAGGGTCTGCAGACCCACCAGGTCGTTGGCCTTGGCATAATCCTCCGGTACCTGGGAGAACACACTGTCCTGGGCGGCAGCGTGATCCGCCCGAAAGCGCAGCAGGGTATTTGTCAAATAGCGTGTGCCTGTCCGCCCCATACCCAGCCGTGCCGGAGTCCTGGCCTTCAGGCGCAGGAACGCCTCCGCATTTTGGGGCTGCTCCACCAGATAGGTCTTGCGCAGATCGGTTTGGGTCAGATCCTCCGTCTTGGGGCTTTGAGCGCGTTCCGCCAGCAGCTCCGCCACCAGATGTCTCAGTTCTTCCCGATTCATAGCCAACCTCCTTACAGCAGCACGGAGCCGTCACCGGTTTTGGCGGTGGGCAGCCCCTCAGGGGTGAAAAATTCCATATCCACCAGCCACTTCCGGAACGGTTCAATGGCGGTCTTGCCGAAAATCTGCCGCAGGGTGGCGGTCTCCCGGAAACCGGTGGTCTGGTAGTTGAGCATTACGTCGTCGCCGTGGGCGATGCCCATGAAGTAGTTGCAGCCGGCGGCTGTGAGCAGGGTCGCCAGATTTTCAATGTCGTTCTGATCCGCCTTCATGTGGTTGGTGTAGCAGGCATCGCAGCCCATGGGCAGCCCGGGGAGCTTGCCCATAAAATGATCCTCCAGACCGGCACGGATCACCTGCCGGGCGTCATAGAGATACTCCGCCCCGATGAAGCCCACCACCGTATTGACCAGGAAGGGGGAAAAATGTCGGGCGAAGCCGTAGCAGCGTGCCTCCATGGTCACCTGATCCGCCCCGAAATGGGCATCGGAGGACAGCTCACTGCCCTGACCGGTCTCAAAGTACAGCACATTGGGACCTGTGGCGCTGCCGTGGCGCAGGGCGGTCTGCCGCGCCTGCTCCATGAGGGCGGCATCAAAGCCGAAGGCGGCGTTGCCCTTCTGACTGCCTGCAATGGATTGGAAAATCAGATCCGCCGGCGCGCCCTTTTCCATGGCACGGAGCTGGGTGGTCACGTGAGCCAGCACGCAGGTCTGGGTGGGAATGCGGTGGCGCTCCTTGATCTCACGGAACTTTTCCAGAATCCGGCGGCAGCTCTCGTCGCTGTCACCGGCGGGGTTCAGACCGATGACCGCATCCCCCGCCCCGAAGCTGAGCCCCTCGCAGACCGAGGCCAGAATTCCATCCAAATCGTCGGTGGGATGGTTGGGCTGCAGACGGCAGGACAGGGTTCCGGGCAGACCGATGGTGGTATTGCAATGGGCGGTAACGGGCATTTTCTGAGCGGCGGTAATGAGATCCAGATTGCTCATGAGCTTGCAAACGGCGGCGATCATCTCCGAGGTCAGACCGCGGCGCAGCCTTGCGATCTCCTGAGCGGTGGTTTTCTCCGACAGCAGCTTTTCCCGCAGCTGCCCCACGGTGAGATTGCGGAGCTCGGCATAGATGCTCTCGTTGAGATCGTCCTGAATGATCCGTGTGACCTCGTCCTCCTCGTAGGGAACCACGGGGTTCTCCCGTAGGTCGGACAGCAGCAGCTCCGACAGCACCACCTTGGCGGCCACCCGTTCCCGCGCGCCGGAGGCGGCAATTCCCGCCAGGGTATCGCCGCTCTTGGGCTCATTGGCCTTGGCAAGCACCTCCTTCACATCCCGAAAGGCATAGGTCTTGCCAAATAAAAGAGTCTGTAGCTTCAAAAAAACACGCTCCTTTTGGAGAAAATTACGAAAAACAGATGCAAAAGCAGAAAGACGGGTACAAGTGAACGACAGACGGCGGGGAATAGCGAATGATGAATCGGAAATGGTGATAGTGAAGGTATCGCCGATGGGATTTGAAATAGAGTCAAATAGATGTTTATCGAACTGTTGCAGTTCCGTACGACACCGTAGGGGCGCACCCACGTGTGCGCCCGCTGCACCGCCGTCAAATTGATGTTTATCGGTCTGTTTGCTTCATCCTAAAAGCTGCGGCGCACCAAAGGCTTCTCCTTGAGGAGAAGCTGTCGCCGTAGGCGACTGATGAGGTGTGCAGTAGGAAAAAACGTATAAATATCAAGGGTTTCGGCGAATCCGTGCTATCGCACACCACCTCATCCGT
>JAZNVK010000043.1:0-4075 GCA_045592805.1 Faecousia sp. | reverse complement strand
GACCAACCTGCTGGTCTGATTCGCAAATACTTCCGAGCCAAGCGCCCAAAAGGCGCTTGGCTCTTTTATCTAAGATTGTACGAAAAACGGAAATTTATATTTGGTGAATAACGAATGGTGAATAGTGAATAATGGAGGTATGGGCTCCGCCGATTTATTTAAAATCAATGCGCAAAGCGCATACCTTCGCCATTCACCATTCACTATTCATCATTCACCACTCCAACGCAAATTTCCGCTTACGGCATAAAACTCTACACGGATTTACGCAAGATTGTTTTCACAATAAATTGACAGAGCGGTGGGGAAATGATATAATTCTACTGATTAAAATATAGAAAGTAGAGTATGACCATGTTTGAGATCACATTTTGCTTTGAAAACTCTCCCGATACCGTAGTTATCACCGCCGATCCCCGTGAGAGCATCTTGGAGGCCGCCCGCAAGGCCAATGTGGCAATTGATGCCCCCTGCTCCGGCAACGGCTCCTGCGGCAAGTGCCGTGTACAGATCCTGGAGGGACAGATCGAGGGAAATCAGACCCAGCATATCTCCGATGAGGAATTTGCCGCAGGCTGGTGCCTGAGCTGCTGCTGCCGTGCCGCCGGCGATCTGAAGGTGCTGGTGCCGGATATCGCCTCTGCCTACAAGAGCCGCATGAAGACCGCTGACCTCTCCAGTGGTGAGGAAGTTGCTATTTTCGAGGAGCTGCTCCAAGGCGTTAAGGAGGCGGACATCTCCCTGGGCAATGGCTTTGAGGCTGTGGAGGTTTCCATGGATCCTCCCACCCTGGACGACACCATGCCCGACAATGAGCGTCTGGTCTGGGCGCTGGAAGCGCTGCTGGACGACCATACCGTGATCCTGCCCCATTACCCCATGGCAAAGCTGCCCAAGGTGCTCCGTGACAGCAACTTCACTGTGAAGGTCATCGGTGAGAAGGTAGAGGATCGCTTTACTGTCTACGATATCCGCCCTGCGGACGACAGCACCCCCCTCTGCGCCGTGGGCATTGACATCGGTACTACCACCGTCTCTGCTGTCCTCTTCGACCTGGCAGATGGCAAGCTCCTGGCCAAGGCCTCCGGCGGCAACGGCCAGATCCGCTACGGTGCCGATGTGATCAACCGCATCATTGAGCAGGGGAAGCCCGGCGGCAGGAAGAAGCTGCAGAAGGCTATTGTGAAGGAAACGCTGGTGCCGCTTATTGCCGCCCTCTGCAAAGTGGCGAATATTGCCCCCGATCAGATCCTCCGTGCTGCCATTGCTGCCAATACCACCATGAACCATCTGCTGGTGGGCGTGGATGCGGAGTCTGTCCGTACCGAGCCCTATATTCCCGCCTTCTTCAGCTGGAACGGTCTGAAGGCTTCCGATCTGAAGCTGCCCATCCATCCCAATGCCGCTGTGCGCCTGGCACCCAACATCGGCTCCTATGTGGGCGGCGATATCACCGCCGGCACCTTCGCCTCCATGCTCTGGAACCGGGACGAGATGTCCCTGTTCGTTGACCTGGGTACCAACGGCGAGCTGGTCTTCGGCAATCGGGACTTCATGATGTCCTGCGCTTGCTCCGCAGGTCCTGCCTTTGAGGGCGGCGATATCTCCTGCGGCATGCGTGCCACCGACGGCGCTATCGAGTCCTGCACCATCGACCCTGACACCATGGAGCCCACCTTCGGCATCATCGGTGATAAGGGACAGAAACCTGTGGGTCTCTGCGGCAGTGGCATCATTGATACCATCGCTGAGCTTTTCCGTGGCGGTATCATCAACGCCAAGGGTCTTCTGGTCAAGGAGGGCAAGCGTATTGCCCGGGATCAGTACGGCTCCGGCCGCTATATCCTGGCCTTCCCCGAGCAATCCGCCACCGGCAGGGAAGTGGCTCTGACGGAAGTGGATATTGAGAATTTCATCCGTGCCAAGGGCGCCATTTACTCTGCAATTGACACCATGCTCTCCGCCATGGATATGGACGAAAGCGTTTTGGAGAAGGTCTATGTGGCAGGCGGCATCGGCAGCGGCATCAATATGCAAAATGCCATTGCCATCGGCATGTTCCCCAATGTGCCTGTGGAGCTTTACCGCTATATCGGTAACTCCTCCCTGGCCGGTGCATACACCATGTCCCTGTCCGACGATGCCAATGACAAGACCGAGGAGGTGGCAAAGAACATGACCTACATGGAGCTCTCCACCCACCCCGGCTATATGGACAGCTTCGTAGCCGCCTGCTTCCTGCCCCACACCGACGCCAGCCGCTTCGCCTAAAGAATCGAGGTAAAATGATGCAAATAGAAAACCACAAGGAAGAGGTTCCCTTTTCCTATTATCTGGAAAAATTCGCCGCTTTGGATGCTTTTCAGGCGGCAAAGCGTCTGGGCGTACCCTTTGAAAACGGGGTATTTACCCTGAAGCTCCTGAGTGAGACCTACGAGATCACCCATCCCGACTATGCCATCTCCGGCGAAGGCTTCGCCGCCAAGGCACTGCCGCCCCAGACCTTCCTGCTGCGCTGCCTTTTAGAGGGCAAAAAAGGGGAGCCCACCGCAGAATTCAAGACCTTCCGTGAGATGCCCTGGGGCGAATTGTACATCCAGCCCTTCACCGGACGGGTGCTGACCCGTGCTGCCTTTACCTTCGGCACACGGATCGCCGCCTTCCGCTCCGCAGCCGAGAAGCTGGGCGGTCTGCCCCTGCGCCATGGCGATGCGGGCTATGAATTTGATTTTATGGATAACTACCGCCTGCGCCTTCTGGTCTGGGAGGGGGACGACGAATTCCCGCCCAGCGCCCAGCTGCTGTATTCCGCCAATTTCGAGAGCGGTTTTTCCGCCGAGGATCGTGTAGTGGCAGGCGATCTGCTGATCAACGCACTGAAAGCAAAAATGTAAGGAGAAATCAACATGGAATTTCAATACAAAGGATTAAAAGGAACTCTGACCCATCTGACCGTTACCGAGGAGGAGATCGAGCGCCAGCTGAAGCGTCTGGAAGGTCAGGATACCTCCGAATTCACCCCCGAGGAGCTGCGGGAGGGCGTAGCACAGAGCCTCCGCGCCTACTATGACGAGCAGGCGGAGCAGGAGCTCATGGACGGTCTGATCCGTCAGGCCGCCGCCACCCTGGATTATACCCCCACCGAGGAGGAGCTGGAGGAAGGCGCCCGGTCTCAGCTGGAGACCCTGAAGGCACAGCTTGCCAAGCGTGACCTGACCCTGGAGGCTTACTGCAGCTTCATGAAAACCGATGAGGCAACCATTCTGGAGGATCTCCGTGCCGATGCCATGAGCATGCTGAAGATCAATGCCGCCATGATGGAGATCGCCCGTCTGGAGGGGCTCACCGCCGAGCAGGCCGAGGTGGACGAGATGTGTCAGCAGATCTGCCGTGCCAACCAGCTGTCCGCCGAGGAATTTGCCAAGCTCTATGATGATGCCATGGCGCAGATGATCAAGGAAACCGTGCTGGGCAGCAAGGCCCTGGAGCTGGTTCGCAGGCACGCTGTGATCGAAGAGGTTTTTGCCTGAGTTTTTTCGGAAAAAACCGACTTTTTCCAAGTTTTCGTATTGACTTGAAATGCGGCAAATGGTATAATACCAGAGGTATCGAGATAAAAATATCGATACCTCAAATTATGGCGCTGGGTGTCGCTTACGAATGAAGTGCAGCGCCGATTATTTCAGGACTGAGGTTAGTGAAAGATCTCAGCCTACATAAGGAGGATAACCCCATGGCATTCAATTTTACCGACGGTAAGTATGTGGACGAGAACGGTCGCGTGACCCTCGACCCCACCCAGTACAAGGACTGGCAGATCGCTGAGGAAGCTGAGAAGCCCCTGCCCCCCGTGGACTTCTTCCGTGAGAAGCTGGGCCTGCTCCCCGACGAGATCATCCCCTATGGCAAGACTCCCAAGCTGGACTTCATCAAGATCATGAACCGCCTGAAGGACAAGCCCGACGGCAAGTTCATCGAAGTCACCGCCATCACCCCCACTCCCTTTGGTGAAGGCAAGTCCACCGTTTCTCTGGGCCTGATCGAAGGTCTGGGCTACATTGGCAAGAATGCCGGC
>JAZNVK010000042.1:0-10200 GCA_045592805.1 Faecousia sp. | reverse complement strand
GCCGAAGTAGGCCCTCCCAAGGGCATCGACGCCAGCCATGTGGTGGCCGAGGCCAAGGAATACCTGTCCGGCATTACCGCCGTCAATGTCACCGATAACCAGTCCTCCGTCATGCGTATGGGCAGCCTGCCCGCCTGCGTGGCGCTGAAGAACGCGGGCCTGACCCCCATCCTGCAGCTGACCTGCCGCGACCGGAACCGCATCGCGCTGCAGTCCGAGCTGCTGGGTGCCGCCGCTCTGGGCATCGACATCATCCTGTGCCTCACCGGCGACCACACCAAGATGGGCGACCATCCCGGTGCAAAGCCCGTATTCGATCTGGACTCCGTCTCCCTGCTGCACACTGCCTGCCAGCTGGAGAAGGGCGTGGATCTGGGCGGCCAGCCTCTGGTGGGCGAACCTCCCAAGTTCGCTAAGGGCGCCGTTGTATCCCCCTGCTCCGACAGCGTGGATGCACAGCTGGCCAAGATGGAGCGCAAGGTCATGGCCGGTGCGGAATACTTCCAGACCCAGGCCGTCTTTGACTCCGAGAAATTCATCCAGTTTATGGAGAAGGCCAAGCAGTTTGGCAAGCCCGTACAGCTGGGTGTGATCATTCCCAAGTCCGCAGGCATGGCTAAGTTCATGAACAAGAACGTCGCCGGTGTCCATGTACCCCAGGAGATGATCGATGCACTGGCTGCCGACAAGGAGCGTGCCAAAGCCGGTATCACCGGCGTAGAGATCGCCGCCAAGATCATCCGTGAGTGCCGTCCCTACTGCCAGGGCGTGCATATCATGGCGCTGGGCTGGGAAGCCAAGGTTCCCGAGCTGCTGAAGCTGGCCGGAATCTAAGAAACTGAATAATTCGTTAGAAAAACCACCGTTTTCAAAGGAAAACGGTGGTTTTTCGCATTATTTATGTCTGATCACGACCCAGAAGCCAATCTACACTGACGTTCAGGATATCCGCTAAAGCATTTAGCTCAATATCGGAAACCGGGCGCTTCTGCCCCTCCAGCAGAGATAATGCCGGAACACTCATATCCACACCGGCCAGTTGGAGCTTTGCTAAGAGCTCTACCTGCTTCATCCCCAGGGCGAGCCTTGCCTCTGTCACCCGAGCGCCAATGATATTACGATCTCCAAGTTCCAATTTCCTTGTTTTCAAAGAAGCTCCCCCCTATTCACACAAATTATATGTAAGAATAGGGTTGATATATTTGGTATTACCAAATATAATAAAATATATTTATCCTCGCCAAATATAAATTAACGGAGATACTTCTATATGAAACACAAGAAAAACGAGCTGGTTTTATCGGCAATCGTCCTTATAAAGGCCGGAGAAGCATTAGAGACAGCGAAAGCAAGATTAAAAGAGCTGGTGGATCAAGGGGTCTCTTATGAGTCTGAAGTAATGGAAGCCGCCTTAAAGGAATGCTTGGAATTGCAGAAGCAATGGAGAACCCTTGAAGATCAGCATCTACGATTAAAGAAAGGGATGCCAAAGAGCTGATTCCTTTTCACTGTCACTTCATCAGTTCGTCGGTGAGGCGGATGATTTCGGGGGCAATCCGTTCCCGTTCTTTCTTGACAATGCGGTTATAGATGGGATAGGCCACGCAGACAAGCACGATACCGACGATGCCGATCAGGACGCCAATCAGCATTGCCATTCCTCCGCCAAGGCCAACGGTTTTCCCAAGTTCGGTCATCACCAAGCTCATGCCGGAGCCCATAATCAGGGCTGCAATACTGCCGAAGAGATAGGTAAATACATTGGCGGGGCGCTTTACCTTGCTGTCCAGAGCCTTCAGCTCGTCAAGGCCGCTGAGTTCCTTTTCGGTGTACTGTGTACGGATCTTCTGCACGAGAAATTCCTGATCGTTTTCGTTCATTGTGATAAATCTCCTTTGCTTGATTTTGTAACCGCATTATAATCCACAGTTGTTTTTGAATTTTTTGAGAAATGTTTCTGTTTTATTAAAAAAACGGGAGAAATTTTATCCCCCTGGGGGGCTTACATCGGTATGAATTTATCGGTATAATAGGCACGAAAGATATCTCCCCATGGCGTACAATGCAGATAAGGAAATGGAACATATGAAAAAGATCGTTACCCTGCTTCTAATCATTACCCTGTCTTTGAGTTTTTCTGCCTGCGGCGGAAGTAAAACACAGGGTTCCACTCTGGTCTATGGCTCCGGCGACTACGACTCCATCAACCCCATTATGAACGAGCACTGCGAGATCAAGCACCTGCTCTTTGACTCTCTGGTAAAGCTGGACAAGGACGGTAATCCCGTGGCCAGCCTGGCGGAAAGCTGGAACTATGACGATGCTTCCCTCACCTACTCTTTTAAGCTCCGCTCTGATGTGAAGTGGCACGACGGCGAGCCGTTCACCGCCGAAGATGTGAAGTTCACTATCGAGGCCATTATGGATCCCGAAAATGGCTCCGAAAACTACCCCAACTACATCGAAATTCAGGAAATCACAGTTATTTCCGATACAGAGATCGATTTTGTCCTCTCCGAGCCCAACTACGCATTTTTGGACTATATGACCATGTCCATTCTGCCCGAGCACAGGCTCCGTGGGGAGGATATGTGGGAATCCGAGTACTTCAAGAAGCCCATCGGCACCGGTCCCTACAAGCTGGCAAGCTGGGATGTGGGTCAAGCTATCACCTTGGTGAAGAACGAAGAGTACTTTGCCGGTGCAGCCAGGATCGATACCATCATCTTCAAGATCGTCACCGATGACAATGCCAGGGCGCTACAGCTGAAGGAAGGCAGCCTGGATCTGGCGCAGGTCACCCCCAAGGATGCCCGGAGCTTCAAGGATGTGGAAGGGCTGACGGTATATGACATGAATACCGCTGACTACCGTGGCATCCTCTATAACTTCTGGAATCCCTACTGGCAGGAAAATGCAGATCTGATCCCAGCCATCAGCTACTGCATTGACCGTCAGGCCATGGTAGATGCCGTCCTGTTGGGGGAAGGCTTCGTGGCCTACAGCCCCATTCAGCTGAACGAGTATAATTACGACGGCGTAGAGAAATACGACTTCGACCTTGCCAAGGCGGAGGCCGCCTTCCTGGCTGCCGGTTGCGAAAAGGATGCCGAGGGCTACTGGTGCCGTAATGGAGAACGCATTTCCTTCACCATCAATGCCACCCCCGGCGATCAGGTTCGTATCGACATGGCGCAGATCGCCGCCCAGCAGCTGCGTGAGGCCGGTCTGGATGTGAATGCCAATGTTCCTGCCGAGGGCATTGACTGGGGCGGCCAGGAGTGCTGCATCATCGGCTGGGGTTCTCCCTACGATGCCGACGACCACACCTACAAGGTCTTCTCCACCGATGCAGGCGCAAACTACTCCGGCTACTCCAACGCTGCCGTCGATGAATGGCTGAAGAAAGCCCGTCAGACCGACGATCCTGCAGAGCGTGCCGAGTGCTACAAGCAGTTCCAGATCGCCATGGCAGAGGCGCCTGCCTTTACCTTCTTCGCCTACATCGATGCCATGTACATTGCAGACAGCCGCATCAAGGGCATTGATGCCGGTACGGTTCTGGGTCACCACGGTGTGGGCATCTTCTGGAACGTCACTGAGTGGACCATAGAATAATTGAATTACACAGCAAATAAGGGGCTGAACTTCAGCCCCTTATTAGACATATTTAGGTAGATGATAGAAAATGGAAGAATTACTGAAAATTGAAAATCTGTCTGTGAGCATTGCCTCCCCCGCTGGGAAAGTGCAGGCTGTTCGTGATGTGAGCTTTTCACTGCACCCCGGTGAGGTGCTGGCCATTGTGGGCGAATCCGGCTGCGGAAAAAGTATGCTCTGCAAGAGCATTATGAAGCTGCTGCCCAAGTCTGCCAAAATTGAAAGCGGTAAGATCTTCGCCAACGGCACGGATATTACGAACTACTCAGACAAGGATATGCGCAAGCTCCGCGGCAAGCTGTTCTCCATGATTTTTCAGGACCCTATGACCGCACTGAACCCCACCATTCCCATTGGCAAGCAGATCGCTGAGGCCATCTTAGTCCATGAGCCGAAGCTGCCCAAAGAGGAAGTGTACAACCGGGTGATCCAATTGATGGAGCTGGTAGGAATTCAGCAGCCCCATGAGCGTTACAAGCTGTATCCCTATCATTTCTCCGGCGGTATGCGCCAGAGAAGTGTCATGGCCATCGCTTTGGCAGCCAATCCTAAAATTCTGCTGGCAGATGAGCCTACTACCGCCCTGGACGTGACCATTCAGGCGCAGATTCTGGATTTGCTGAAAGATATTCAAAGCAAATTAGGCACTGCTACCATCCTTGTGTCCCACGATCTGGGCGTGGTGGCAAGATGCGCTGACCGGGTCGCCATAATGTATGCCGGTAAGATCGTGGAGATCGGCACTGCCGAAGAGGTTTACTACGATCCCCGTCATCCCTACACCTGGGGATTGCTGCAGTCCCTGCCTGCCCTGAACAAGGGCGCAAGGGAGCTGAAGACCATTCCCGGTATGCCCCCTACCCTGATCGATCCCCCTGCGGGGGATGCCTTTGCCTGTCGGAACGAATATGCTCTGGAGATCGACTATCACCGGCAGCCTCCCATGTTCCAAATTACGGATACCCACTATGCGGCCACCTGGCTTCTGGATCCCCGGGCGCCCAAGGTGACAGCACCGATTGGAGGGAACGGCCATGTCTGAGATTCTTTTGGATGTGCAGCATCTCTCTCACGTGTTCAAGTTAAGCAAACAGGCTGTCATCAAGGCCGTAGATGATGTGTCCTTCCAAATGAAAAAGGGCGAGATTTTCGGCCTTGTTGGAGAATCCGGCTCCGGCAAGTCTACCGTTGCACGCTGCATTATGAATGTTTACCGCCCCACGGAAGGGAAAATTCTCTACAACGGCATCGACATCTGCGACAAATCCCAGTTCCGCAAGCACCGTAGGCTGCTGGAATCCCGTCGGCAGATCATCTTTCAGGACTCCAATTCCAGCTTAAATCAGCGCATGACGGTGGCGGATATCATTGCGGAACCCATGGCCATTCACCGTATTCAGCCGCCCAGAGGCAGCTTGCGTGCCGAAGCGGCCTTCCAGCTGCGCTATGTGGGAATGGACAGCAGCTATTTGGACAAATATCCCACAGAGCTCTCCGGCGGTCAGCGGCAACGTGTGGCCATTGCGAGAGCCCTTTCTATGGAACCGGATCTGCTGGTGGCGGACGAGCCCATTGCCTCTCTGGATGTGTCCATTCAGGCGCAGATCATCAATCTGCTGCGCCACTGCAATGAGGAACACGGCTGTTCCATGCTGTTCATTGCCCACGACCTCTCCATGGTGGAGTACCTCTGCCATCGGGTCGGCGTGATGTACCGTGGCAAACTGGTAGAGCTGGCGCCTACGGCAGAGCTGTATGCCAAGCCCCAGCATCCCTACACCAAGGCCCTGCTCTCCGCCATTCCCCTCCCCGACCCCATTGCGGAACGGCAGCGGAAGCACATGGATTTTGATGAAATCAGCTTTGACCGTGAGGGAACGATGGTCGAAATTGCGCCCGAGCACTTTGTGCTGCGAAAGGAGGTTGGACGATGAAAAGAAATCCTTTCGTTTACTATGGCAAAAAGACGCTGGTATTTCTGCTGAGTGTCCTTGTCCTCTCTGTGGCAGTGTTCTACATCTCACGGCTTGCCCCCGGCGATCCCTTGATGAGCTATTATGGGGAACGGGTGGAAAAAATGTCCGTGGAAGAAAAAGAAGCCGCCCGGGAGAAGCTGGGTCTGAACGATCCCATTCATGTCCAGTACATCCGTTGGATGGAAAAGGCAGCCAGGGGCGACTTCGGCATCTCCTTCAAGTATAAGCAGGATGTACTGGAGGTCATCGGGCAGCGGATCGGTTTTACCCTGATTTTGGGCGGAATCGGCTTTGTGCTTACCTTTGTGGGGGCGCTGCTCCTTGGTCTTTTATGCGCCTGGCATGAGGATAACTGGTTAGATCGTCTTCTCTGCAAGGTCGGCACGCTTCTCAGCTGCATCCCGGAGTTCTGGCTGTCCATGGTGCTGATCCTTGTCTTTGCGGTGACGCTGCACCTGCTCCCCAGCAGCGGCGCTTATGACATTGGCTATAAAGACGATATTCCCAACCGGGTGGCGCATCTGATCCTGCCGCTGACCATCGTGGTGCTGCAGCACCTGTGGTACTATGCCTATATGATCCGCAACAAGCTGCTGGAGGAAGCCAGAGCGGACTATGTGCTTCTGGCCAAATCCAAGGGATTGTCCAAAAAGGACATCCTGTTCAAGCATTGCCTAAGGAACGTTCTCCCCTCCTACATCAGCATTATGGCCATCTCCGTACCCCATGTGGTAGGCGGTACGTATATTATCGAAACCGTGTTCAGCTATCCCGGCATCGGTGCGCTGTCCTACGAAAGCGCCAGATATCATGACTACAATCTGCTGATGGTGCTTTGCATGATGACCGGCATTCTGGTAATCTTCTGCAATCTGGTCGGAGGGATCATCAACGAGAAAATCGACCCCAGAATCAAGGCAAGCGAAGTGGCAGAGCCATCGGAGGTGAGGGCAAGTTGACAGAACAAGAACTCTTTACCATAGTCGGCATCCGACCCGAAGCCGCTGCGCCCCCCAAAAAAGCAAAGCGCCCGAAGGGTTTCCCCCGGCTCTCCGCGATTCTGTTGGCAAGCATCCTCCTGTGCTGCCTGTTTGCCGAAGTGATAATGACCAAAGATCCCGGCTACCTGGATCTGGAAAACTTCAACACAGCGCCCAATTCGGAGTTTCTCTTCGGAACAGACTCCCTCGGCCGTGACATTTTCTCCGGCATTTGGTACGGCGGCAGGATCTCCATCACCATCGGCTTCCTTGCCACGTTGATCTCCACCCTGATTGCGGTGGTCTACGGCTCTCTCAGCGGCATTGCTCCCCAATGGCTGGACACCCTGATGATGCGCTTTACAGAGATTTTTCTCAGTGTTCCCGGCTTGCTGCTGGTGCTGTTTCTGCAGGCGATTTTGGGGGAAGCCAATGTGCTGAGCCTGTCTGTTGTCATCGGCGTGACCTCCTGGGGAAGCATTGCCAAGGTCATCCGCACCGAAGTACGGCAGATCCGCAACAGCGAGTATGTGGTAGCCTCCCGATGCATGGGCGGTGGATTCTTCCACGTTCTGCGCAAGCATCTTGCTCCCAACTTCATTGCATCTATCATGTTTATGGTGGTTATGAATGTGCGCAGCGCCATTGTCTCTGAGTCTACCCTCAGCTTTATGGGCATGGGTCTGCCGCTGGAGATCATCTCCTGGGGCAGTATGCTGTCCCTGTCCGAAAAAGCGCTGCTATCGGACAGCTGGTGGATCATTCTCATCCCCGGCGCATTCCTGGTAACGCTGCTGATATGCCTGACCAACATCGGCAATTACCTGCGGAAAGCTTCTAACCGAAAAGAGAGCAACCTATAGGAAAAACCACCGTTTTCCAGCGAAAACGGTGGTTTTTCTACTTTCTACTTGACAGGGGGCACTTCATTGCTGACCGTTTTCGTAGTGTTTTTCTGTTTTATAGAATATTTCTTTTTTGTGATAATATCACTGTAAATCCTTACACTGTGTGTTATTATGAGATCATAAAGTAAGGAGGGATCTCTATGAAAAAGCTGTTACCCACTATTTTAGCTGTGCTGTTGCTGGTCGGTTGTTCCGCACCCGCCGCAGACTTAAACTACCGCCAAATCGACATGGATGAGGCCATCACCATAATGGAAAATGAAACAGGGTATATCATTCTGGATGTGCGGACAACATCGGAATTTGCGGAGAAGCATATTCCCGGAGCGATCAATATCCCCAACGAAACCATTGGCACTGAGCAGATCCCGGAGCTGCCGGATAAGGATCAGTTGATCCTGGTATACTGCCGTAGTGGCAATCGAAGCAAGCGGGCATCCGAAAAACTGGCAGCGCTGGGTTATACCAACGTTGTGGAATTCGGAGGCATCATTGATTGGCCGGGCGAAACCGTTTCCGGGTCATGAACAACACAAAGGAGGAACTAACATGGGTATTTTCGATTTTTTCAAACAACCCGACATCAATAATGGCGTGCAGGAGTATCGCAAAACCAATGGGGCGATTCTTATGGATGTACGCACGCCGCAGGAATACCGGGAGGGGCATATTCCCGGAAGTAAAAATATTCCGCTGCAGGCCATTGACAAAATCCGTTCCGTAGCCGAAAATAAAGATACAGCGCTGTTTGTTTACTGCCATTCCGGCGGCAGAAGCCGTCAGGCGGTTTCCATGCTGCGGAATATGGGATACACCAACGTGCGCAATATTGGCGGTATCACCGCTTATCAGGGAAAGGTGGAGTGACTATGAAAGTTGTGATCGTAGGCGGTGTGGCCGGCGGAGCCACCGCAGCAGCAAGGATCCGCAGGCTGGATGAACAGGCTGAGATCGTCGTGTTTGAGCGTTCGGGCTTTATTTCCTATGCAAACTGCGGTTTGCCCTATTATATCGGCGGTGTCATTGAAGATCCGGAGGATCTGACCCTTCAAACGCCGGAGAGCTTTTACGCACGCTTCCGTATTCACATGAAAGTACATCATGAAGTCACCGCGATTCATCCGGACAAAAAGACCGTGTCCGTGAAAAACGTGAAGACCGGTGAAGAATTCGAGGAAAGCTATGATAAGCTGCTGCTCTCTCCCGGTGCAAAGCCTGTATGGCCCAACTTGCCGGGGATGGACAGCAACAAGCTGTTCACACTGCGTACCGTGGAAGATACCTTCCGGATCAGGGATTTTGTAGATCAGCATCAGCCGAAATCTGCCGTGATGGTAGGCGGCGGCTTCATCGGGCTGGAGGTTGCGGAGAATTTACGGGAGCTGGGAATGGATGTGACCATCGTCCAGCGGCCTAAGCAGCTGATGAATCCCTTTGATGCAGATATGGCTTCCTTTATCCACAGCGAAGTCCGCAAGCACGGTGTAAAGCTGGCACTGGGCTATAGCGTGGAAGGTTTTGAAGAAAAAGACGGTGGCATAGACGTGCTGCTGAAGGACAGTGAACCCATTCATGCAGACATGGTGGTGCTGGCAATCGGTGTCACTCCGGAATCCGGACTTGCCAAAGATGCCGGTCTGGCGCTCGGCATGAAGGGCAGTATCCTCGTCAACGACCGGATGGAAACCTCCGTCCCCGACATCTATGCTGTGGGCGATGCGGTGCAGGTAAAGCACTATGTTACCGGCGAGAATGCATTGATTGCACTGGCAGGGCCAGCCAACAAGCAGGGACGAATTGCTGCTGATAATATCTGCGGCGGCAACAGCCGTTACCCGGGCAGCCAGGGCAGCTCCGTGATCAAGATTTTTGATATGACCGCAGCCACCACCGGCAACAACGATACCAATGCAAGAAAGTCCAGCCTGGATGTGGACACGGTGATCCTGTCTCCCATGAGCCATGCAGGTTACTACCCCGGCGGCAAACTGATGACTATGAAGGTAGTCTTTGAAAAAGAGACCTACCGCTTACTGGGTGCGCAGATCGTGGGCTACGACGGTGTGGATAAGCGGATCGATGTGCTGGCAACTGCCATCCATGCCGGATTGAAAGCAACCGAACTGAAAGATTTGGATCTTGCCTATGCGCCGCCTTACTCCTCTGCAAAAGATCCCGTAAATATGGCAGGCTTTATGATCGATAACATTTCCAAGAGGCTGAAGCAGTGGCATCTTTCGGATGCTGCCCTTTTGCCCCGGGACGGCAGTGTTACCCTGCTGGACACCCGGACAGCGGGTGAATACAGCCGGGGACATATCGAAGGCATTCAAAACATCCCCGTAGATGAACTGCGGGAGCGGATCAATGAGATCACGCCCGGAAAACCTGTCTATGTGATCTGCCAAAGCGGTCTGCGCAGCTACATTGCCACCCGGATTTTAGAAGGCTACGGATTTGAAGCCTACAATTTCGCCGGCGGCTTCCGGTTCTATGATGCAGTAATGAATGACAGAGCCTTGACAGAAAAATCCCTCGCCTGCGGCATGGATCAGTAATCATAAGAAACCCTCGCCTGCAGCATGGATCAGTAATCATAAGAAACCCGCGCCTGCAGCATGGAGCAGTAATCACAAAAAGCCACAAAACGGACCCCCCCCCCCAGTACAACCCCCC
>JAZNVK010000041.1:0-3576 GCA_045592805.1 Faecousia sp. | reverse complement strand
GCCATAGAGCGGTCAGGAGCCATACCACGGAGGTAGTCCGCAGCCACTTTGCCTTGGAGCAGCGGTTGGCGCCCAGGGGGATATACACATAATCCCGGAACCAGCCACCCAGGGTCATGTGCCAGCGCCGCCAGAATTCCGTGGCGCTCTTGGAGATATAGGGATGGTCGAAATTCTCCGGGAAACGGAAGCCGAACATACGACCCAGGCCGATGGCCATGTCGCTGTAGCCGGAGAAGTCAAAGTAGATGTGCAGAGCGAAGCCCAGAGCGTAAAGCCAGGCGTAGAGCACCGTCTGCTCCGAGGATTTCTGGAAGGCATCGCACATCTCGCCCAGGAGATTGGCGATGAGCACCTTCTTGCCCAGACCCAGGATGAAGCGGCGAATGCCCAGACCCAGATCCTCCCAGCCTGTATGGCGGTCGGTAAGTTCTTTTTCCACATCAATATAGCGGACGATGGGGCCGGCGATCAGCTGGGGGAAGAGGGAGACGAAGGTCATGAGGGAGACGAGGTTCTTCTGCGCCTTCACCTTGCCACGGTAGACATCGATGGTATAGCTCATGGTCTGGAAGGTGTAGAAGCTGATGCCGATGGGCAGGGCGATGCCGGTCAGGGGAATGGCAAGGCCGAAGATGGAATTCACGGTGCCGATCAGGAAGTCGGCATACTTAAAGAAGCCCAGCAGTCCCAGATTGACGGCAATAGAGGAAATTAAAGCGATTTTTGCGCTTTTTTTGCCCCGATGGCTCTCGATAAAAAGGCTGTGCAGCCAGTCGGACAGAGAGGAAATGAGCAAAAGAACCACATACACCGGCTCTCCGAAGGCGTAAAACAGGAAGCTCATCACCATGAGAGCCGCATTACGCAGCTTCTTGGGCACGACAAAATACAGCAGCAGCGTCAGCGGCAAGAAGGCGTATAAAAATGTTGCACCGGAAAATACCATAGGCATCTCCCTCCTTCGAATTTCTGTAATAGGGATTATAGCATATACTGAAAGTATTTACAACTGCCGAAACCTTTGACGACGGCAAAGAACATTTGTTCCATGCTTTCTTATCTTTTTCTTAGTCGCACAGACTTTCTTCTTTTTGCATAGTCTGACAAAAAAGGAAAAGGAGGCGATCTTTGTGATCGATCCCTATGATACCGAGCGGGTAGCGGCGGTGTGGCAGCGTGTCCGAGCCGCCCATAAGGAAGAGATTTCCGCAGAGGATTTTCTGTTGGAGGCGGCTTCTATGGAATTGGAGCGCAGCCGCCACTGCCGTGCTCTGGCACGGCAAATGCCGCAGCTGCAGATCCTTGCAGGTCATATGGAGCGCAGCAGCCGTTTGCTGAGCCAAATGTACCGAAAACGCAGCGGGAAAAGTGGGAAAAAGCCACGTCTTTCCCCGGCGGTGGCACGGGAAAAGCTGCCCTTCGCCCATGCCCTGGTGCAGCTGAAAGAGGAGCTGCTGTCTGCAGCGGAGCGATATGACCGTATGGCGCAGACCATACCGGAATTGGAAAAAACTCTGCGGCAGCTGGCAAGAGAGAACCGAGCCTTAAGCCGCAGGATTCCCAGTGGAAAACCTTGACAAAGTGTCCATTTTCCCCTAAAACCGAGGGAAAAGACACCGCTGGCACGTTGAATTAAATCATGGGGGATCGCCTTTGGGGGCGATCCCTATGTTTATCTTGTAGGAAACGCCGAAATGTGGTACAATAAAAAAAGAAAGGGGGGAGACCCATTGGAAGAAAAGTGCTATATTGCCATTGACTTAAAATCCTTCTATGCCTCGGTGGAGTGCATCCAGCGGCGGCTGGACCCGATGACTACCTATCTGGTGGTGGCGGATCAGAGCCGCACGGATAAGACCATCTGTCTGGCGGTCTCCCCGGCGCTGAAAGCCCACGGTGTCCCCGGCCGTCCACGCCTTTTTGAGGTGGTGCAGCAGATCCGTCAGGTCAATGCCCGGCGGAAGCTCTCCGCACCGGAGCAGACCTTCCGTGGGGCAACCTGGGATGCCAAAATGCTGGCGGCAGATCCTTCTTTGGAATTGGAGTATATTGTAGCGCCGCCGCAAATGGCACTTTATATGGAGACCAGTGCTGCCATTTACCAGGTCTATACCCAGTATATCGCCCCCGAGGATATCCATGTCTATTCCATCGACGAGGTTTTCATCGATGCCACGGGCTATCTTCGTACCTATAACCTTAGCCCTGAAGGGCTGGCAAGAATGCTTATTGAGGCGGTTTTAGAGCGCACCGGCATCACCGCCACCGCCGGTATCGGCACCAATTTATATCTGTGCAAGGTGGCCATGGACATTGTGGCCAAGCATATTCCGGCAGACCACAATGGAGTACGTATTGCCCGTCTGGACGAGATGAGCTACCGCAAGACCCTCTGGGATCACCGCCCCCTGACAGATTTCTGGCGCATCGGACGGGGCTATGCCCGGAAGCTGGAACGCCACGGCATGTATACCATGGGAGATGTGGCACGCTGCTCTCTGGGTTCGCCGGGTAGTTTTTACTCCGAAGAACTGCTCTATGAGCTCTTCGGTGTCAATGCGGAGCTGCTCATCGACCACGCCTGGGGCTATGAGCCCTGTACCATGGCGCAGATCAAGGCATACCGCCCTGAGACCAGCAGCCTGTCCTCCGGGCAGGTGCTCCACGAGCCATATCCCTATGAGAAGGCAGAGCTGATCGTCAAGGAGATGACGGATCTGCTGATTCTGGATCTGGTGGACAAGGCGCTCCTGACCGATCAGATCGTCCTGACCATCGGCTATGATATTGAAAATCTCACAGATCCGGAGCGCCGCCGCCGCTATCACGGCGCAGTGGTCACTGACCCTTACGGCCGCAAGGTGCCAAAGCACAGCCACGGCACGGAGAATTTCCCCGAGCCCACCGCCTCGGAGAAGCATATTATGGAGGCCGTCCTGCGGCTCTACCGTCGGATCGCGGACCCCGATCTTCTGGTGCGCAGGATCACCCTGGCCGCCTGTCATCTGATCCCGGAACAGGAGAAAAAGCAGGTCTATCAGCAGCTGGATATTTTCACTGACCCCATAGAGGAGCAGCGCCGCCTGGAGGCCGAGGCCCAGCGCCTGGACAAGGAAAAGCGGAAGCAAAAGGCACTGCTGGGCATCCAAAAGCGCTTCGGCAAGAATGCCGTCATGAAGGGCATGAACCTGGAAGAAGGCGCCACCACCAAGGACAGAAACCAGCAAGTAGGCGGCCATAAGGCCTGACGGAAATCGAAAAAAGTCAAATAGATGTTTGTCGAACTGTTTGACGCACGATCGAGCGCTTCCGTAGGGCGCGATCCTGTTGCGGTACCCGAAAAAATCTTCGGGCTTACGCTGATCCTCGATTTTTTCGACCGCTGCCACTCGCTCGTCTCCCTTCCTCCGCCACAGGCGGCGGTCGACTCGCTCCCCACTGGGCGCGCCGAGACTCGCTGCACCATCATTAGAAGCCGTAGGGGCGATTATCAATCGCCCGTGGCACTACCGTTAAACAATACCATTCATCGTTACTACGGTACAAACTTACCACTTTGCTCCGCTGCGCGGG
>JAZNVK010000040.1:0-5680 GCA_045592805.1 Faecousia sp. | reverse complement strand
GGTACGCCGCATCTGTAGCGCTCCTTCGTCGCTGACAGCTGCGCAGCCACGTCGGGCTTACGCCCTCCTCGGAATGACATGACTTTTCGGTAGCCTGTTCCTCTATTGAAAAGGTGGATTTGGGCAAAAAGAAAACAGAGCCATCATTTGACGGCTCTGTTTTCTTTTGTAATTTTATATTTTTGATTTTTATATTTCGCCTTTGATCAGGTATTCCATCAGGCGGTGGCCTTCGGGGAGGTAGAGGCCGGTGGCTTTTGCCTCCGCTTCAGTATAGCGGCGGCTGTGACTTTTCTTTGCTCTGTTATCGTAGAGGACAAAGGGGACGGGGTCTGCAATGTGGGTCATGTAGCGGATGGGCGTGGGGTGGTCGGGGGTCAGGAGAATGCGGTAGTCCGAATCTCCCAGCGCCTCCTGCATTCTGCCCAGAATATCACGGTCAATGGCCTCAATGGCGGCGATTTTCCCCTCGGCAGAGCCGTGGTGGGAGCATTCGTCCGGCGCTTCCACGTGGATATAGACCAGATCGCAGCCCTCTTTCAGCAGCCGCAAGGCAGCATCAGCCTTGGCCTGATAATCCGTGACCATGCCGCCGGTAGCACCCGCTACCCTGGGCGCTGCCATACCGGCGCAGAGTCCCAGACCCTTGATCAGATCCACGGCGCAGACCACAGCACCCTTGACTCCGTAGAGCTTCTCCATGGTGTCAAAGCGTGGCTTGGTTCCCAGACCCCAGAACCACAGGGAGTTGGCAGGTCGTTTACCTTCTTTCATGCGGCGCAGGTTGATGGGGTGATCCTTCAGAATCTCATGGGATGCCTTTTGCAGTGCCAGCAGTTCCTCGGCGTAAAGACCCTTGGGAAGATACCCGGCAATGGGCCGTCCCGTAATATCATGAGGCGGTGTCAGCTCTGCGCCGCGTTTGCCCTTTGCCATCACAGTGCAATGGCGGTAGCTGATGCCTGCATAAAGCTTCAGATGATCCGAAAACAGGGGCTGCAGCGCGTCAATCAGCGCTTTGGCCTCCGCCGTGCTGATCTCGCCGGAGGAAAAATCCACCATGGTCTTTTCTTCATATTTCTTTTCCGGGCTGAGGCAGACCAGATTGGTACGCAGACAGAGGTCGTCCTCCTTCAGGTCGATGCCCATAGCCACCGCCTCCAGAGGGGAACGGCCGGAGTAATAGACCTTGGGATCAAAGCCCATCACCGCCATATTGGCGGTGTCAGAGCCGGGAGGCATCCCTTCGGGCACGGTTCGGGCAAGACCCATGACACCTTCGCAAGCCAGACGATCCATGTGGGGCTTGTCTGCCGCCTCCATGGGGGTTTTGCCGCCCAGCGCCTCTACGGGCAGATCCGCCATGCCGTCGGCAAGAATCACGATGTATTTCATAGTTATCTCTTCTTTCTCATAGACCCATCTGCTGACGGATCAGATTCTGCAGCGCACCGGCCACATAGAATACGGTTTCATATTTCATAAATTCCAGGGTGTTTGTGTCCCAGAGGAGGGTCAGGGAGGCCGGGAACTCCTCGTCGGAGCGGTAAAACTTCAACTGCACCTTCAGATCCCGAAAGATCGTGAAACAAAAGCCCGCATCGCCCATGGGAACGGGCAACCCACCCAGGGAGCGGCACGCAGCTGAAAAAGCTGCAAAATGGCGGTCAAAGAACGCTGCATGTTGGCTGTGAAAATCCGTCACCACGCCCACATAACGGGTACCCAGGCTGTTGACGGGGGCGTAATGTCCGGCGGCTACCTTGGGATAGCCCTCATGGCACAGCAGGTCATAAATGCTCAATGCCTCGGAAAAATCGGCAGCAGAACCGTCCACGCTGCGGTACACCTGCCCTGTTTTACGGCAAATGCGGTACGTCCGATGGAGGAAGGTCACATACAGCCACTGCGCATCGTAGCTGAGATTCCATCTGCGTATCAGCTCCTCCTGAGAAAAGCCCAGATAATACGCTGCCGCACGATCCCTTGCCAAAGTATAATTATCCTGCTTCATCATAAGAACAGCTCTCCCAAAACCTTTGCCGCCAGGAGCAGCAGCACCACCAGAATCACGGGGCGGACGATTCTACTGCCGTTGCGAATGGTTAAGCCGGCGCCCAGATAATGTCCGGCGATGGAAAATGCCGCCGCCAAAAGTCCCACAGGGAGCAAGACCTTGCCTGCCATGAGGGAGGCCGCCAATGCGCCTATATTAGAGGACAGATTCACCAGTTTCACATTGCCCGAGGCGGTTCGCAGATCCATTTTGCCCAGGTGGCAGAATATCAGCAGCAAAAAAGTACCTGTACCCGGGCCGTAGAAACCGTCATAGGTGCCAACCAGAAGCGAAGCCGACCAGACAATACTGCGCTGCGCCCAGGGAGAGATCTGCCCGGCCTGCTCCGGCAGGTTTTTCTTTTTCAGCAGGAACAGGGCTACCAAGGGCAGCACCGCCAGTAGAACATATTCCAGATACTTTTCCGCCACCAGCAGCTGCAGCCGTGTTCCCAGATGGGCGCCCAAAAGCGCCAGCAGAATGGAGGGAAGAGCCAAAAACCAGTTGACATAGCCGTTTTTAATATAGCGGAGGGTCGAGGCCGCTGTGCCGATACAGGAGGAAAGCTTGTTGGTTCCCAGGGCAAAATGGGCAGGCAGTCCGGCAAAAAGGTACACCGGCACAGAAATAATGCCGCCGCCACCGCCGATAGCATCCACAAAGCCAGCCAAAAAGACGCCGCCGCAGATCAAGATCAGCGCCCAAAGCGGATAGCCCCAGAGCTCCATGCTGTTCCTCTCCCCTTTCCTTTCTTGCCTTACAATTTAGCACATAAAATCGAAAAAGACAAGAAGATATTTCCCGCAAAGCGCATTTTGTGATTTTATCACGGAAAAAGCCGTGGTTTCGGCTTATAATAAGCACAAGAATAGAATACAGCTACTGTATTTTTCAAAAAACTGTGATAGAATAAGGAGGTCGTCCCATGAGAAAGCTGATTTCTTTGCCGCCCCTGCTCTTTTTCCTTCTGGGCGCAGCGACGGGGCTTTTCTACTACATTGCAGCCGGTCTCCCTCTCTCTGTGGGAGCTTGGATCAGCGCCCTTTGTGTGGGGCTGATCGTCGGACTGTTTGCAGAATTTTTCTTCAAGGAGCGGAATGAACCATGCAATACCTGATTTCCTTTTTAGAGGGCATTATTACCTTTATCTCCCCCTGTCTTCTGCCCATGCTGCCCATTTATATCTCTTACTTTGCAGGGGGCGGCGTGCGCAACACCCGAAAAACCCTGCTGGTTGCCTCCGGCTTTGTGCTGGGCTTTACCCTGGTGTTTATGGCCATGGGCGCTCTGGCAGGCACGGTGGGCAGCTTCTTAAAGCGCTATCAACTGGCGGTGAATATCATCTCCGGTCTGGTGGTGATCTTCTTCGGTCTGAATTTCCTGGGCGTTTTTAAGCTGAATCTGTTCCGGGGCAGCAGCCGCCGTCTGGATGGCAGCAACATGGGCTTCTTCTCCGCCCTGGTCTTCGGTCTGATCTTCTCCCTGGGCTGGACACCCTGTGTGGGTGCCTTCCTGGGCTCCGCCCTGATGCTGGCCTCTCAGCAAGGCCACGTGGTGGAGGGTATGCTGATGCTTCTGGCCTATTCTCTGGGTCTGGGTGTACCCTTCCTTCTCAGTGCGGTACTCATTGACTATCTGAAATCCGCTTTCAACTGGATCAAGCGTCACTATAGGGTCATCAATATCGTCTGCGGCTGTCTGCTGATCCTCATCGGTATCCTTATGGCCACAGGTCTGCTGGGACGCCTGCTGACGGCGCTGAGTTAAGGAGGTTATGATGAATAAAAAAGTTCTTTTGATCTTAATTGTGGCTCTGGTGCTGGTCATCGGCGGTGCTTACTTCTTCTACCAGCAGTTTGCCCCCGATTTTGCACCGGAACAGCTGGCCACCTTTGCCCCCACCACGGAGCCGCCCACCACAGAGCCCTCCGCAGAGGAAAGCACCGAAGCAAGCACTGAGGCGCTCACCGAAGCAAGCACTGAGGCACCCACCGAGGCAACTACAGAAGCACCGGATCTCAGCGCACCGGATTTTACGGTGTATGATTCGGAAGGCAATCCGGTCAAGCTGTCGGATTATTTCGGCAAGCCTATTGTGCTGAATTTCTGGGCCAGTTGGTGCGGCCCCTGTAAGATGGAAATGCCCTATTTTGAAGAGGTTTATAATGAGATCGGTGAGCAGGTGCAGTTCCTCATGGTCAACTCCACCGACGGTTCCTCCGAGACCGTGGAAAGCGCCTCTACCTTTATTGCGGAACAGGGCTATACCTTCCCCGTTTTTTACGATACAAGCTTTGAGGCCAGCATCAATTATCAGGCATTCTCTCTGCCTACCACCTACTTTATCTCCGCCGAGGGAGAGCTGATTGCCAAGGCCACCGGTTCTATCGACAAGGACACGCTGCTCTACGGCATCAGCATGATCGCAGATATTCAGGAAAGTCAATAAAAGACGGAGCCTCCCCTAAATGGGAGGCTCCGATTTTTATTATTTCGCCTTCTGCTTGCGGAGGTTCAGCAGCACATAAACCGCAAGGAACAGCAGCATACTGCCGCCCAAAACCATGTACATCACAGGAATAGGTACTTTATCCCCAAAGAAGTAAATATTGGCATCCACTGCAGCTCTGGTACTCTCCACCAGTTCCTCGGGATAGCCCTCGGAGAGCATCTGGCGGAAAACGCCGTCCATGGCATGGGTGCGAACCAGAGCCGTGCCGTAGGTTCCGGGGAGGAAGGAGATGATCTTCTGCAGGGTTTCGGGGAACTGGGAGATGGGCATATATGCGCCGCAGATGAAGCCGTAGCAGGAGGAAATGATGGTTCCCACGGCGGAAATCTGCCCCTGGCTGGAGAGGAAATAGCTGATCACCGAGGACAGCGCCGTGCCGAACATGGTCAGAAGCAGCACATCCAGCAGCAGGAAGAGAATATCCGACAGGCTGAGATAGAAGCCGGTCAGTGCCAGATAGCCAAAGCAGACCACCGTGGCAACCAGGCAGATCAAAAGCGTGGAAAGAAGAGTGCTGATATAGTAGCTTGCTGCCAGGGTAGAGCCCTTGACCGGGGAGATGGTCAGATCCCGAATGGTACCGTTGGCCTTATCCTGCACCATGAGCATATTGGAGCAGAAGGCCACGGTCACGCAGGACACCGCCAGAATCGAGGACACCAGCTGTCCGCCCACAAAGCCATTGACCAGACTTTCATCGGGAACCAAATGGGGCGGCAGGTTCATCAGGAAGCTGTCCTTATAGACATTTCCCAGGAAGGTAGCGTAGAGCACCAGCAGGATCATAGGGGTGATCAGGGCGGTGAAGAACATGCCCTTATCCTTAAAGAACAGCTTGGTATTGCGGTCGATCAGTGCGTTTAAGGTCTTCATTTCTCCTCACCTCCTGTGAGCTTCTTGCCGGTGGCGGCAAGGAATACGTCGTCCATCTTGCCCTTGGTGATCTCAAAATCCTCAAAGAGCGCGGGGTGTTTCAGGATCAGTTCCTTTGCGGCTGCGGTGTCGGCCACCGCCACACGGTAGGCATCCCGCAGCGATTCGTAGGGCAGCTCCAGCGCCTTGATTTTCTCCTCGCTGACATTGTAGAGGGTGATATAGTCCCCGGCGAAGCG